>VGRY01000026.1 GCA_016875195.1 Deltaproteobacteria bacterium | reverse complement strand
GGTTCTAAAAATCCCGTCCCAGATCATCAAGCCAATCAAGACCTGGCATCAGGTGGAAAATAGTGACTGAAAAAATCCCAACCCCGCATAAACAGGGCATTTTTTTCAACAAACTGCGGAAGTTGGGCTAATAAGGGATAAGAATAAATACCTTGATGGAGGTTGGCGATGAAAGGGTATACCGAGAAATTACTGAGAGTCAATCTTTCAAATGGTAAGGTGTCGAAAGAGGACATTCCTGAATCCACGCAAAGGGATTTCCTGGGGGGCAGAGGATTTGCCATCAAATTGTTGTGGGATGAGGTGAAGCATGCCGATCCCTTATCCGAGAAGAACAAGATCATTTTTTCAACCGGTCCTTTGAGTGGACAGTTGCTGCCGAGTGCAGGGAAGATGGTGATTGCATCAAAGAGCCCACTCACCGGCGGCTACGGCGATGGAAATATCGGGACGATGGCATCCGTCCATCTGAGAAAAGCAGGCTATGATGTCGTGGTGGTTGAAGGGAAATCTGAGAAGCCCTGCATCCTCCTCATCGAGGACCAGGACGTTAAGATTGTCGAATCCCCTGAGCTGTGGGAAAAAAATACTTTTGAAGCTCAGGACCTTCTTGAGAAGAGGTACGGGAAGAATTCCGGAATCCTCCTCACTGGACCCGCAGGAGAAAACCTCATCCCCATTTCAACGGTCATGTCTCAACGGGGAAGGGCAGGGGGACGGCCTGGCATGGGAGCGGTGATGGGATCAAAACGTCTCAAAGCCGTGGTCATCAAGGGAACCGGAAATATTTCTAACTTTGACGATCCTAAGCTGAAAGAACTTGTCAAAAAGGGATATGACGAGATTAAGGGAAAAGAGAGTTTCGATTTCTGGATGCGCCAGGGAACGATGCAGGCATTTGAATGGTGCAATGAGAATGGTTGCCTTCCGACCTATAATTTCAGGGAAGGGGTTTTTGAATTTTCAAAAGAGATGGATGGCTATGTTCTGGAAAAGCTCCATGTTGGTCGGAAGGGTTGCCCCATGTGCAGTATGCAATGTGGCCATGTGATCAAGGATTCCGAGGATCAGCAGGCAGAATTAGATTATGAAAACGTCGGAATGCTTGGTCCCAATATTGGCTTAAAAAACCTTTCCCAGGTGGCCCTGCTCAACCGGATGGCTGACGAATGGGGTTTGGATACGATCTCTCTGGGAAGCGGTATTGGTTTTCTCATGGAAGCCTCGGAAAAAGGGTTGATCAAGGAGAATATCCGATGGGGAGATTTTAAGGCGGCCCAAAAACTCGTTCAAGAGATTGGAAAGGGAGAAGGGACAGGAGCTCTGGTATCAAAGGGGGTAAAGGCTGCCTCGGAGGTGATCGGAAAAGGTTCGCATCGCTGGGCCATGCATGTGAAGGGATTAGAGATCTCGGCTTATAACTGCCATGCCTGTCCGGGGATGGCGCTCTCTTTTGGAACTTCCCCCATCGGCGCTTCCCACAAAGATGCCTGGATCATTTCATGGGAAATATCGACAGACCGGTTCTCCTATAACAAAGAAAAGGTTCAAAAATTGATCGAGTTTCAGAGACTTCGGGGAGGCTTTTTTGAATCGGCAACGGTCTGCCGCCTTCCATGGGTCGAAGTGAGTTTTGGACTCCATTGGTATCCGGAATATCTTCAAGCCATTACTGGAAATCGCATGGAATGGGAAGATCTTTATAAGATCGGCGATCGCATCTATCATCTGATGCGCGCTTTTTGGAAGAGAGAAATTCCCCTGTTCGGTCGTTCATGGGATTACCCACCGGAGCGGTGGTTTGAAGAACCTCATTCTCAAGGTAAGATGAAGGGGATGAAGATCGACAGAGAAAAATACGAACAGATGCTCTCCTGTTATTATGAGCTTCGGGGATGGGACGAAAATGGGATTCCCCTTAAAGAAACACTCGACGCTGCCGGATTGAAGGGGGTATCAAACGAGATCATGGGCTAAGGTTACGGCTACGAAGCCCGTTTGGTTATTTGGTAACAGTTACGTATAGAAGAAATAAAAACGACAGACATAGCCTTTTATTGACGATACGGGTCCCGAAAATGCGGGATTACCGTTAGACGAAACCTTATTTTATAGGTAATGGTGAGGTTAAGTTGGCTGAGCTTAAGTTTTTCGGTTACCTGTCCGACATCGTCGGTAAAAGAAAAATCGAGGTAAATTTAGAAAAACCCATACCCTTAAGGGACTTATTGCCCCCTCTATTTCCTGAAACGAACATCATCATTCTCATCAATGAGAAGGCAGGCAGTCTCGACAGCTTGATTAAGAACGAAGACACGGTAGCCTTGATGCCCATTTTATCAGGAGGATAACACCCGCCCTTCTCTTGTCACCAAACAATAACCGGTCACCCCCCCCTCACCCTTCCCCTCTCCCCTTATATGGGAGAGGGATAGCGTGTGGGGGACACTGAGCATCAACCATCCTTTCTGATAAAAATCATTCCTAAATTTTTAAATTTCATGTACAATAAGACTCATTGACCTGGAGGGAATGGTATGGAAACAATCATGGATAAGGAAACCCTGGAGAAAAAGGTTGTGGAGCTTGAAGAGAAACTAAAGGAGTCTGAACTGAAAGGGAATGAAAAACATCTCCGGGAGTTGGCCAAACGCCTTGAGAAGATTGTCGAGATGGGAGACGATGGCATCATCGTCTTTGATGAGGACTATCGCATTGAATTCGCCAATACGGTTGCCTCCGAATTAACGGGATATCCGAAAGACAGGTTGATTGGAATGGATTTTCGGCGTCTCCTGACCGAGAGGGACAATGGCTATTTGAATCAAATGCGATCCGATGTGGGAGAGGACGAAAGCAGGCGGGTCTGCACGGAGATGGAAGTGTTGACAGCCCATGGTCAGAAGAAGAATGCGGAGGTCTGTATTGCTATTTCAAAAGCCGAAGAAAGTGGGATGAACATCTATGCCTACCTCAGGGATATCACAGAACAGAAGCGGATGGCGAGGGATATCCGTGAAGCGACCAAGCAATTCGAGAAGATTGCCGAGATGGGGGACGATGGGATCATCGTCTTCGATGAAGAATCCAAGATCGAATTTGCCAACCAAATGGCGACGGAGATCCTGGGCATCCCAAAAGATCAGGTACTCGGCAAGGAATTTTTCTCACTGATCGGCAAAAGAGATGAGGAATTCCTTGAAGAGATGGTGATGCGTGGAGAAGGCGTCGGTCAAAAGGTTTGCATTGAAATGCCTCTTCAAACCCTCTCGGGACAGATCAAGGAGACGGAGGTCTGTGTGGCGCCGACCCGATCGGAGGAAGGTTTGATTAAGACGTATGCCTACCTCCGTGATATTACCGAAAGGAAGAGATTCGAAAAAAAGCTCAGGGAATCCGAAGAAAAATATCGTAACCTTTTTGAAAGGGTACAACATGGCCTCTTCATCAGCACCAAAGAGGGGCGATTTTTAGATTGCAATCAGGGCCTGGTCGAGATGGCCGGATATGACGATAAAGAAGAGTTTTTAGTCATGGATATCACCAAAGACCTCTATGCCAACAAGGAAGACCGGAGAAAATTTCAGAAATTGATCGAAACGCAGGGATTCGTGAAGGATCTGGAAGTGGAGTTTAAGAAGAAGAATGGAGAGAAGATTACGGTCCTTCTGACTGCCCATGCGAAAAGGAATGAGAATGGCGAAGTGATCGGATACGAGGGGCTCAACATCGACATCTCCGACCGGAAGAGAATGGAGAGGGAGTTGAGGGAGGCCAATGAATTCTTTATGAACCTGATCGAAAGCTCGGTGGACGGGATCATCGCCGCCGATATGAAGGGCAACATCATCATCTTCAACAAGGGCGCGGAGCACTTGACAGGTTACACAGCCGAAGAGGTGATTGGAAAGATCCACATCACCCAGATCTACCCTGAGGGCATTGCCAAGGAGATCATGACAAAACTCCGGAGTCCGGAATTCGGAGGAATCGGAAAGTTCAGCCCAACCCAGCTCAATGTCGTCAACAAAAAGGGAGAAGAGATTCCCATTCAACTTTCGGCTGCCCTTATCTACGATGGGACGGGAAAGGAACTGGCCAGCGTCGGTATTTTTACCGACCTGAGGCACCAATTGGAGATGGAGAAGGAGATCCAGGAGATCGAGCAGGCCCTTATTCAGTCCGAAAAATTAGCGGCCATGGGAAGGCTGACCTCGCAGATTGCGCATGAGTTGAACAACCCCATCTACGGCATCATGAACACCCTGGACCTTCTTAAGTCCGAAATTCCTCCGGAGAGCAAGCGGCGAAGGATTCTAGAGCTTTCCCTTTCAGAGACGCACCGTCTTGCCGAGATGTTACGAAACATGCTCAGCTTCTCCAAGCCCGAAGAGGAGGTGCGGCAGCCTGTCAATATCAATGAGTTGATCGAGGGGATTCTTCTGATCATGGATAAGCAGATGCAGGAGTCCACGGTCAAGGTGAAGACTTATTTCGATGAGAAAATTCCGGAAGTGATGGCTTCAAGGAACCAGCTTAGGCAGGTGATGCTCAATATGTTTAAAAATGCAAAAGAGGCCATGCCCAAGGGCGGGACCCTGACCATAGGAACGAGGAGCGAAAAGGATAAAGTCCTCATCCATATCAGGGATACAGGAGTGGGGATTCCGGAAGAAAATCGGGCGAAGATCTTCGAAGCTTTCTTTACAACGAAACAGAAAGTTAAAGGGGTTGGGCTTGGCTTATCGGTCTGTTACGGGATCATCAAGAGTCATGGTGGAGAGGTCAAGATCGATAGCGAAGAGGGAAAAGGCACCCACTTCACCATCAGCTTCCCCATTCAACAATCATAACCTTTTCTTCCGTTGTGTCCTAAAGGTACGCTTTACGTTACCCCACCATTACAAAAATGTTTCATCAGAGTATTGTGTGGGTAACATTCACTTCTAACTCCTTCATAATAACCCCACCCAGCCTCCCCTTACATTAAGGGGAGGTGTGGAGGGGTTAAGAGGGGAACGAACCCGCACAAAAACCTGAGGAACTAAAGAACTTAATCCATAAGCCATCCAGCATTTCCTAAATTTTGTATTCATGAATGGTTGAAGATGATCATGACAATGTTTTATATTAACGCCCGATAGAGTTTTGCGTGTTTTGACGAACGAAAGGGGGATTTTTAGGATGAAAGAAAAGAGGACGGTGTCTAAGAAAGAAGATGAGGTCTTCATGCCTCCAGATGAGGTGAAGTTGAAGGCCTATATCAGAAGCATGGAGGAGTACAAAAAAATATATCAGAGGTCGATTGAAGATCCAGAAGGCTTTTGGGGAGAGTTAGCGGAGGAACTCGACTGGTATAAAAGATGGGATAAGGTTTTAGAGTATGACTTCAGTAAGCCTGAAATCAAATGGTTCATCGACGGGAAATTGAATGCAAGCTATAACTGTCTCGATCGGCACCTCAGCAGTTGGAGAAGCAACAAAGTTGCTCTTATTTGGCAGGGCGAACCCCTTGAGGAGAACAGAATCTTCACCTATCAACAGCTCCATTATCATGTCTGCAAATTTGCAAATGTCTTAAAGAAGTTCGGGGTTAAAAAGGGGGACCGGGTCTCCATCTATCTGCCAATGATCCCTGAACTCCCTATGGCGATGCTCGCCTGCGCGAGAATAGGGGCGATTCATAATGTCGTCTTCGGTGGATTCAGCTCGGAAGCTCTTCGTGACAGGATCAATGATTGTGGTTCCAAACTCCTGATCACTGCAGACGCCTCTTATCGAGGCGGGCGAATCGTCCAGAACAAGGTAAATGCCAACGAGGCCCTGAAGGAGTGTCCCGGGGTGGAGAAGGTGATCGTCGTCAAGAGATTAGGGATAGATATTCCTTTTAATAAGGAGAGAGATGTATGGTGGCATGAAGAGATGGCAAAGGAAGATATCAAACTTCACTGTGAACCGGCTGTCATGGATGCAGAGGATATCCTCTTTATTCTCTATACCAGCGGGAGCACAGGAAAGCCTAAAGGGGTCATCCATACGACAGGAGGATATCTCCTCTTTGTTCATCAGACGCTGAAATGGGTCTTCGACATCAAGGAAGAAGATGTCTTTTTCTGCACTGCAGATATCGGATGGGTGACCGGCCACAGCTACGTCGTTTATGGACCGCTTGCCATGGGTGGAACGACCCTGATGTTTGAGGGTGTGCCCACTTATCCTAATCCTGATCGATTCTGGGAGATTGTGGAAAGGTATAAGGTAAGCATCTTCTATACCGCACCTACTGCAATTCGCGCATTGATGAAAGAAGGAGAAGGATGGGTGAAGAGGAGGGGTATCTCGAGTTTGAGAATCCTGGGTTCCGTGGGTGAGCCGATCAATCCAGAGGCTTGGAGGTGGTATTATAAGCATGTCTGTCAGGAACGGTGTCCGATCATGGATACCTGGTGGCAGACCGAGACAGGTGGATTTCTCATCAGTCCTCTTCCCATCACCCCTCTCAAGCCCGGGTCAGCGACCTTTCCCTTCCCCGGTGTTCAACCTCAAATATTAAAAGAGGATGGAACCGAATGTGATCTGGAAGAGGGAGGTTCGCTTGTCATTGCTCGCCCGTGGCCAGGGATGTTACGGGGCTTCTGGAACGATCCTGAAAAGAAGAGGTTTAAAGATACCTACTTTTCGATCTTTCCGGGTTACTATTTCACGGGCGATGGGGCGAAGAAAGATAAAGACGGTTATTTCTGGCTGATGGGAAGAATCGATGATGTGATCAACGTTTCCGGACATCGAATCGGAACGGCTGAAGTGGAGAGCGCCCTGGTTTCTCATCTTTCGGTTGCTGAGGCGGCGGTCATTGGCACTCCCCACGAGATTAAGGGACAAGGAATCTATGCCTTTGTTACATTGAAGAGCGGTATCAAAGGAACCGAGGAGTTAAGGAAAGAACTTCTTGCCCATGTCAGGAAGGTGATTGGTCCAATTGCTACACCGGATAAACTTCAATTTGCAGATGTCCTTCCCAAGACAAGAAGCGGGAAGATCATGAGAAGGATTCTGAGAAAGATTGCAGAAGGGAAGATCGAGCAATTAGGCGACACCTCGACCCTCGTCGATCCCAGCGTCGTCATCCAGCTCGCTGGAGAGAGAGTTTAACCCTAATTGAGCGAAAAAAATCCCTATGTTGAGTTGTTTCACTAATGGTTTAGCCATTATTGATTTTTATGGTCACTTTTTAAATCCCCCTCATTCCCCCTTTTTCAAAGGGGGATGATAATTTTGTTCTTCCCTTTGGCAAAGGGGAGTTTCCGCCGGAGGCGGATCCGCTTCTGGCGGAAGAGGGGATTTTATAAAAATTTTTCATTCAATTGGGGTGTAAATATCTCTGCGCTGAGAATTTATCATTCATTTACCATCGGTATGGTTTCAATGAATAGAAAAAATAGCCGGTAACCCAGCTGCTCACCCGCCCATCGGCAGGTGAGCAGCTGGGTTGTCGGAATTTGGTGGGCGAATGACCTTCTCGATAGCGAAGCTGACCAGACTTCCGAAAGAAGAGAGGAATCGCATCTATCTTCAACTCGTCCCCTCCTCCCTCTTTACAAGGTTTCTTATCGATCCGAAGACATTGTTAAATTCGTATGGTGAGCATGTCGTTACCGGCATCTTTCCTCTTGACGAGAATTTCAGTTGCATTGAGGTGAGACATCGGGCAGGAGATAAGGATTGCATCTTCTCCTGTCAGATCTCCCTGGAGATTTTTATGCAGAGCCTTCATCTTGACTTTATCATCGTCAATGACCCTTTCTCGGAGAGGTTTCAAATCGATGTCGATGAAGAGGGGAAAGATACGTTCTTCGGTTCACGATCAAGGAATATTCCTGAAGAGATCAGAGCCATGGAATCAGGCCTTGCGCCGGGGATGGTCAGGAAAGGGTTGAGGCTCATGGGAGAATTTACTCATTGCCTGGACACCTTTCTTTTCAGCATAGAGTTAGAGAATATTACCACGGATGCCTTCTTCTATCATAATGCCATCCTTTGGGAAAAGCATGGGTTTACTTACTTCAGAGGCGGAAAGATGATGGAGAGAATTGATCAGGAGTTTCAACCCGGAGGGATGCTTTATGCGAAGTTAGACGAATCCACTCCCTTTCGACGAAGGGGAATGGAAAAGACGGTCCGCGGAAGAAGCTGGGCGATCCATGATGGGGTCTATCTCGATGCCTTTGATGAGGAGTGGGAGAGCCCGGTGATGTACAAAACCCTCGGCAAAGAGTATCATGTCAACACCTTCCCAGACCAAATCTATTGACCCTCATTCCCTCCTGTTCAGCAGGGCCTTTCGTGTTTCGGAAACCGTGTCTTTTAAAATCTCTTGAGGAGAACAGATGCACTACAAGGACTGGGTTAAAAATGAGTTTCAGAAATTGAGTCAATCACTTGGTTTCCGATACTTCCCTGGTCAGGAGATACAAAACCGCCTCAAAAGAGTCAGGGATGGAATGAAGCAGCAAGGGATCGAATCTCTTCTCGTTATTCAGAAGATGGATTTTTACTATCTCTCGGGAACAACGCAGGATGGGTTTCTCTTCTTGCCATTGGAAGGAAAGCCTCTGCTCATGATCAAAAGAGAGTTGGAGCGGGCCAGGGTGGAATCGCCTATTCATGATGTGGTTTCATTCAAATCAATCCGTGATCTCCCTCTGCTCATTCAAAAGCATCGGAAAAAACTCCCCCGAAATATTGGACTGGAATTTGATCTTCTTCCGGTTAGGGACTATTTCAAATTTCAGGAGATCTTTCCTCGTATCACACTGAAGGACAGTTCCTCTGTGTTTAGGGAAGCTCGTAAAATTAAATCAACGTTCGAAATTGATTTGATTCGAAGGGCAGGGGAGATCGGAAAGAAGGTTTACGAGGAGGTAAGAGAAATCCTCAAAGAGGGAATGACGGAGATTGAACTTGGGGGCTTGATGGAGGCCGTTGCAAAGAGGTATGGACATGAGGGACTTCTCAGGGTGAGGTCACTTAATTACCAGGCTTACTCCTGGCATATCCTGAGCGGGCCCACAGGTGGAATTGTGAGCCAGTCGGATTCTCCGATGGGTGGACTCGGGCTTTCCCCTGCTTTCCCGGTTGGAGCAAGCTTGAGAAAGATGGAAACCCGTGAGCCGATCCTCGTTGACTTCGGAATCTGCTATCACGGTTATCAGGCAGATCAAACCCGGATGTTTTCCATTGGAAGGATGAAAAAGAAATTTATTGATGCCTATCAGGCTTGTTGTGAAATCCATGATGCAGCTCTTGAAGAGGTTAGGCCCGGAGTGGATTGTGCGGCTATCTTTCAGAAGACGCTTCGTCTGGCAAAAAAGTTAGGTTACAAAGACAGTTATTTGGGGCCGCCAGGACTCCAGACCCGTTTCATCGGGCATGGAATAGGGCTGGAATTAAATGAACTACCTTTCATCGCCCAGGGCCATTCTTATCCTCTTGAAGAAGGGATGACTGTTGCCGTGGAGCCAAAGATCGTATTCCCCGGTGAAGGAGCAGTGGGGATTGAGAATACGATAACTGTCACAGAGAATGGTTATGAGATCCTAACCTCCACTGAACAAGAGATATTTCAGGTGTAGATTGATATTTTTCCCAATTAGGGCAATTTATCCGGATAAATTGCCCTTGCAAAGCAAATTTTCAGAGAGGGTTTTATGTGGCGATCAAGCTGATTCGCTACCGGTTCGTTGTGGAACCGCAATCAGGGAAAGTGCCGGGTAGGACAAAAAAGGGGTATCTTACATTGTTACTCTTAGTGCTTCTTGTACCTCGCGGGGCAACCGTATCAGAACGAAGTAGGACTGAGGATAAAGATAATCTTCACCTGATTCATCGATTATCCTGAGGTAACCTTCTATTTCTGCTCCTTCGTCCGGCAGAACCTTGTAGATCTTACGTTTTTCTAAATCCTCGCAGTCCTTGTTCTCAACACAAAGCGCAAACACCTGTTCCTTCTTTTCTTTTTTCATAGTTTTAATCCAGTAGTTTCACTTAAACTCTACGAACTCGGTTTTGGGGGCGGAACAGACCGGGCAGGTTTCAGGGCAGACTCCGTCCGCCACATAACCGCAGACCTGGCACACGTGATAGGTGGTCTCCCGTTCTCCAATCAGGTGGTTGATCGCCAATTTGTAAAGTTTGGCGTGACCTTCTTCCACATCTCTCGAATTGGAGAAGATGATTGAAGATGTTGTGTCTCCAATATTTTCGGCAAGCTCAAGAAACTCCTCATAAGCCGCACCTGCGATGCTCGTTTCCGACTGAAAACTTTCTTTAAGGTTCGTGTCGGTGTCCTTGATCTCTCTGAGCATCCGGAGGGCACGCTCCCCATGAATCTCCTCGCTGAATGAGATCACACGGAAAAGCTTTGCCATTTGAGGAAGTTCTTCCTGGTCTGCCTTCTTGGCAAAGATTTTTAACCGCAGGGCCGCCTTGGCCTCTGCCTCATATACCTTGTGGAATGCCTCTTTAAGTTTTTCGTCCATTTTCCCCTCCCGATCTATTTGGATAGACTATAGCACAAAAAACGAAGATGTCGAATCCCCTCAATAGAATGGCTATTCGTATCAATGAATAGGTCACCTCTTAATATTTTTCCCCTCTTTGTCAAAGAGGGGTGCGGGGAGATTTTATAAATCAAAGACTACTCCATAGGAAGAATTTGTTCTTCAAATCCCCCCTTCCCCCCCTTTTCCAAATGGGGATCATAAGGATGATATCCATATCATTCATAAGGTTTTACCCACAAACTTATGCGGTGATTGAACAAAAAATATTGGACTTCCCTCACTAAATCGTTATATTTGTAACTAGGAGGGTGAGGAAATGGACCTATTAAAAACAACTATTGGAGAACTTCTGGGAGAGGTGGCTTCGCGATTCCCAGAGAACGAAGCCCTGGTGGATCTTTCTAAAGAGGTGCGTTTAACCTACAAAGAATTTTTAAATCATGTCAATCAACTCGCAAAAGGATTTTTAAAACTGGGTATAAAAAAAGGCGATCACCTTGCCCTCTGGTCTCCCAACCGGTGGGAATGGATCGTCACGGAGTTTGCGATTGCCAAGATAGGTGCGGTTCTGGTAAGCGTGGATACGAATGCCCAACGTCAGCAGCTCGAATACCTTCTGACCCAATCCGATTCCAAAGCGCTCATCATGGCCGAAGGAATGAAGGGGTCCGAATACCTTGAGATCGTCCGGCAACTCCCTAAATTGCCAGAGCTGAAGCATTTTGTCTTGATGGCGGATCAGACCCCTTCAGACATGATGAAATGGGAAACCCTCCTGGAGATGGGAAAAGACGCAGCGGATAGCCTTTTATACGAGTGTGAGCGAGATTCCCGAATGGACGATGTGGTTACCCTCCTTTATACCTCCGGGACAACGGGCGCTCCCAAGGGGGTGATGTCCACGCACTTCGGGGTTCTTAACACGACGGTGGCAAGTGCGGATATCCAGAGAATAACGGAGAAGGACCATCTTTGCCTTTCGGTTCCTTTATCCCATATGTTTGGTTGCATCTGCATCACCCTTGCTGCCATCATCAAGGGGGCGACCCTCATTCTTCCCGCCGAGACCTTCGAGCCAGGAAAGATTCTCGAAGCCATCGAACAAGAGCGATGCAGTGCCATTTATGGATCTCCGACCGCCTTTATCAGTCTGATGGAGCACCCGAAATATTTTCCGTCTAATATCCGTTCCCTTCGAACCGGAATCATGGGAGGCGCTCAATGTCCCATAGAGGTCATGAAAAAGGTTGTGGATGAGATGGGGGTGAGGGAGATCATTCTTGGTTACGGACTGACAGAATCTTCTTCATGGATCACAGAGACACGGTCAGACGACCCATTGGAATTGCGTGTTTCGACCGTTGGGAGACCCCTTCCCAATGTTGAAGTAAAAATCATGGACCCCAAGACCGGAGAGGAGGTTCCAAAAGGTATCGCAGGAGAACTCTGCGCGCGGGGATTGAATATGAAGGGTTACTATAAGATGGCCGCAGCCACAGAGAAGGCCATTGACCGGGAGGGCTGGCTCCATTCCGGAGATCTGGCCACCATGGATGAGAAGGGTTACGTGAGAATCACCGGTAGAATAAAAGAGGTCATCCAAAAAGGAACGGAGACAATCTATCCTGCGGAGATTGAAGAAGTTTTATTTACGTTTCCGGGAATCTCAAATGCTCAGGTCTTTGGTGTTCCAGATAAAGCATTGGGAGAAGAGATAGCCGCCTGGATTAAATTAGAAGAGGGATCAACTGCAAGAGAAGAAGAGATACTACGATTCTGTAAAGAGAAACTTCCGCCTTCACAAGTGCCTCGCTATTTAAAATTCGTAAAAGAATTTCCAATGACCCCTTTAGGAAAAATCCAGAAGTTTAAGATGAGGGAGATGGCCACCAAGGAATATGGGTTAGAATAAAATTGGGGACGGGTTCCTATTTCGGGCGATCGAATGAGGCCTTTAAATTGAACCCGTCCCCAATTCCTCTTTTTCACAGTTAGAGATCCATGTAAAAGGGGAATGGAAACCTGTCATCCGGTATGATACGGCTCATGGATTCGCCCATAGAGACACCTATTCGGTTCATGGCAATGTTGAGAAAGTCCCACTATCTATTGGCGATTTTAATAGCACTTTAACATTTGCTGAATTTGACATTAGGTCAAATTGGGAACTGTATCGCGAGAGGTTTTTAAGGGAGGTATCTGAAAATGACTGATAAAGAATTTTTTGATAAAAGCCTTACGTTAAGTTTTGAGTTTAGCAGATATATCATAGCTCACCCAGAGATGGAGGAAAAGATTCCTAAAGGAGCACTCGTCATATTACTTTTAGAAGATGATCCTGCTTTCAATCAACGAGCGATGGAGTTAGCACAAAGCAATAAAGAGGTGAGTCAACCTGTGGTTGTTGTAAGAATTCAGAAACTTCTTCCTCCTACGGAATCTCGTCTTGTTAATCCACGGATGGAATTGGTCTCAAACCTGTAAAATTAAGGGCGTCTTTTCCTCAAATCTTCCTCCTTGCCTATAATTGGGGACGGGTCCCTATTCCGGGCGATCGAATAAGGCCTTAAATTTGAACCCGCCCCTAATTCCTCTCACTGTGACGGTGGAAGCAAAGATGTGTGGTGAGTGACGATCACCCTCTGACCATCCACTACCATATAAACAATGTTAGCGCGAGCATGATAGCTCTTCACATTGCCTTTGGAATCACCCAAGGTCATTGTGAAGTAATAGTTTCTTACAACTGTGCTGTCATAAACCTGGTTATAGAAATATCTTTTAACAACAACACGGATCGGGAACATCTTGAAGGTACCAGCATAAAAAGCCCGGATCGCATCTCTACCCTCAACACGGAAAGGACTAAGAAACCCCCAGAAGCTTGCATCACGGGCATAGAGGTTGGCTATTGCCTCGGCGTTACCTTCATAGAAATACTTAAACCACTGCTCGGCCATCTGGGCAGTATCCTCTGCTGGTCCAGCCCAAGTTATGGGAGTGGCTCCAATGAAAAGGGACCCAATGACCAATGAGAATAACAAAATCTTTTTTATCTTACACATATTTTTTTCCTCCTTTCTTTTTTAATAAAACCGTTTCAATTACTCCATCTTGACCTTTCCATCTCACCTCCCTTCCTCTTAAAAGCGGATATGAAAAAATTTTACTTGATTTTAAATTTGGTATATAATGATTGACGGTTTAAACTGTGAATCTTTTTTTGTAACATTTAACCCTCTAACATTACTTCACTTTTCAAAAACCGGTCGAGGCCCCAAATGGACGAAAAAACCAAGCAGGCCATAAAAATTGACCTCAGTCAGTTCAAACTTCACATCCATCTCAAACACAAAACCGAATTGACCCTTCATTTCGACTCTCCATCACGGATGTTTTATCTTGCTGTCATAGCCCTTGTTGTTAACGAAATGAAAAAACTGGGGAAAATCACCTCCATCCCATTACAAGAGCACTCCCCCCTGCTTGCCTTGCTTAACGAGACCATTGGAGGTTCAGCCGGATCATCAGACAAAGAGCATCTGCTTCCGAGGATTTACAGGAAATGGAAAGATGCCCTGCCTGATCTTGAGAATGGCCCCCTTTTCAAGGTCATCGGACGAAAGAAAGAATTAGAGGATGGGGTTGGAAAAACATATCAATTTACGGAGGCCGAGAAAGACAGTTGGGCTAATCTATTTGAGTACAAAGGGAGCCAGGAGAATGTGAGGTTAAGGTTTTCGATTGACAAACTTGGAGCGAGTTTAAATGATGTTGTAATCCTTTATGAGGGAGTCCAGAACGGAGAGGCATGGGAGAGGTTTATTGCAAATCTTAAACAGAAAGAAGAAAAGAAACCAGAGCCTATTGAGCACGTGCCTAAAGAACCCGAAGTTCAAGTAGCCCCACCCACGGGGAAAAAGATTGCATTACTAAAACGATGGCAATGGGTGGCTCTGGCCATAGTATTAATCGCAGCAGGTTTAACCATCTGGAGAGGTTATTTTTATACTCCCCCAGGCAAGGTCGCATCTGTGGAAAGGATGGCCTTTCCTTTGCCTGATAAGCCATCCATCGCGGTGCTCCCATTTGCGAATATGACCGATGACCCTCGACAGGAAATCTTCTGTGACGGCTTGAGCGAAGAGATCATCACAACCCTTTCAAAGATCCCGAAGCTGTTTGTGATTGCCCGAAATTCCACGTTTACCTATAAAGGAAAGTCTGTAAAGGTACAACAGGTCGCAGAAGAGTTAGGGGTACAATATGTGTTGGAGGGGAGTGTCCGGAAGGCAGGGGAACAGATAAGAATCACTGCGCAGTTGAATGACGCTCTGACGGGGCGCCACTTATGGGCAGAGCGTTATGATCGGAATCCAAGAGACATATTTATCATTCAGGATGAGATTACAACACACATCATCACAGCGTTGCAGGTGAAATTAACAGAAGGTGAACAAGCCCGAGTATTTTCAAAAGGCACTAAAAATCTTGATGCCTATACCAAGGTTATGGAAGCAAGGTATTTATCCTATCAGACCACCATTGAAGGGAATATCAGGGCGAGGAAACTCGCAGAGGAGGCGATCTCCCTCGATCCTCATTATGCCGTTGCATATAGGGCGCTGGCGCTGGCCACCATCGTTGATGTTTGGCTTGGGTTGAGCAAGGATCCTCAGGAGTCTCTCAAGAAATGCATTGAGCTATATAAAAAGGTGATCGCTCTGGATGACTCCTTTGCTTTGGGTCACACCGGCTTGGGTTATACCTTGGTGATGATGCGACGATATGATGAAGCCATTGCCCATGTTGAGCGGGGGCTCGAACTTGAACCAAATTCTGCTGACGTTGTTTATGTTTATGCGAATGTCCTGCTCTACCTGGGAAGGCAAGAGGAATCGATACACTTTTTTCAGAGTGCCATACGACTCAATCCAAAACCACCCAATACCTATTTGCGCCACTATGCAGTGGCGCTTCGTGACGTTGGCCGGTATGAAGAGGCGACTGTTCAACTTAAGAAAGCGATCGAGCGGGAGCCCAGGGATATCATGTCTCATGTCGTTCTGGCCTCTACGTATAGCATGATGGGACGCGAAAAAGAGGCCCATGAGGCTGCGGCTGAGGTCTTAAAAATAAACCCAAAATTTTCCCTTGAACAATTCGCCAAGATCCACCCCTACAAAGATTCAGCCACCAAAGACCGCTACATTGATTCCCTCCGCAAAGCCGGATTGAAATGAGGGGGGTTGAACATAAAAATGTTTCTATAGATTCATGGAGAATACGATAACCTCACGTACCTGATTTCCCTCTATTCATTTATTATCTCTCAAGCTTGTTCTTCTTCTCACACACTAAACTCTCCTTTGCTTTTAGGCTGTGCCTCTTATTGTTTCCGATGTTTCTGAAGAAGACTATATAGCTAAGGAAACCTAAAAGGTGGTGCGAATAAGTGCCAGCCAAATTTTTTTATGCTCTCTGCAGCTTTATCAATTGATCTGAATCGTAAATAAAATCAATATATTGCAAAAAATATGCACGCTTATAAAAAAAATTCTTGACAAGCTATAAATTTTGTAGTAATTGAAAATTCAATAAAATCTGCAAAAGGAGTAAATTATGGAAATTCTGACCGTATCCCAGGCGAGCAAATATTGTAATGTTTCTCCTAAGACAATCATCAACTGGATAGAGGCAGGACATTTGAAAGCCTATAAGACGGTTGGGGGGCATCGAAGGATTAAGAAGGAGGATATGGATAAATTTCTTAGAGATAAAGGGATGCCGTTACCAGACGAAGGTAAAGGAGAGGAGAGAAAGAAGATCCTCGTTGTAGATGATGACAAGATTATTGTTGAAACGATTGTCCAGGCTCTTGAAGAAGATGAATATGGGTATGAGATGATTTCTGCATCGGATGGTTTTGAAGCCGGCCTTCAGGTCAACCATTTCAAGCCAGACCTCCTGATCCTCGATATTATGATGCCGGATATCAATGGTTATGAAGTCTGCCAAAAGGTTAAGTCCAACCCGGAAACCAAGGAAACTAAGATTATCGTCCTCTCCGCTTACCTCAATGACGGAGCCTTCAAACAGATGAAGGATCATGGAGCGGACGCCTGTTTTTCAAAACCCCTTCCGTTAGAACAATTGAAGTTTGAGGTGGCCAAGTTACTGGGTTTGAAAAAATGATCCCGTGACAGAGATGATGTCTCCTGTGATTTGCCAGCATGGGTTTCTTTCAACTGTCTCGGTATCCAGGAAAGCCAAATTTTAATGAATATAGATCTCTATGCAATTGAAGAAGAGTTTACAGAATAGGAAGTTTGTTGTGACATTAGAGATGCAACCCTCCGTTGAAACAGGAATAGAAGGACTTATTCAGAAAATCAGGCCGCTCAAGGGAAAGATTGATGCCCTAACTGTTCCTGAATTAAAGACTGAGGGATTGGCAACGGATACCCTGGGCGCCTGCCGTGCTTTAAAGGAACAACAGTTTGAGCCCATTCTTGAAATAACTTGTCGTGAAAAAAGCCGGATTGATATTCAGGAACATCTGATCAAGGCTTCGGAAGCAGGAATCGAAAACCTCCTCGCTTTCACGGATGACTATCGAATTTCGGGAGAGAGCCTTCAGGAGATGATGTTTTTTCATGTCGATTCAGCAAAGTTCTTCTCCGTTGTCGATAACCTCCAGAATGGCCATGATATTACGGGCAGGGAGCTTCATGTGAAGCCGGCATTCTGTATTGGGATGGGGATCGATTCGAACTGGGGCAAGGACGTCCCTGATTTGGAGTTAAAAGAGATGGAGGAAATGGCTCGACGAGGGGTCGACTATTTTCTTTCTACGCCAGTATTTGATCTCGATTCCTTTGATCAGTTTATGAAGCGGGTTCGACCAATTGGAATTCCGGTGATTGCTGAGATTGCTGTGGTCTGGTCTTCGGAAGCACTCCATTTTTCGAATAGACACGTCAGACCTGAAACCGTTCCAGGCCAAGTCATTGAGAGGATAGAAACATCTTCAGACAGGGAAAAGACGAGCATTGAGATGGTGACTGAACTGGTTGAAGGGGTAAAGGGTCTCTGCCAGGGAGTGTATCTCATCCCGATGGGAGCAGAGGATCGGATATCGAAGTATCTGGAGGCATTAAAGAACTAATTTCGAAACACGAAATACGAATTTCGAAACAATTTCAAATAACCCAATATCTAATGTTCAAAAAGAATAAAAGTTTATGACATTTGGATTTTAGAAATTGGGATTTGTTTCGGATTTCGATATTCGGATTTCGGATTTACAAAGGACCATATCTATAGATATTGCATGTCCTTGCAATAAGCGAGAGGATCAACATGGTTGAAAAGATTGGTGCTGCATTAGTGGTGGGAGGAGGGATTGCTGGAGTCCAGGCCGCTCTTGATCTGGCAAACTCTGGCGTTCGGGTCTATCTGCTGGAGCGATCCCCGGCCATCGGTGGGAAGATGGCACAGCTCGACAAGACCTTTCCGACCAATGACTGTGCTATGTGTATTATCTCTCCAAAACTCGTAGAGGCGGGCCGCCATCTCAATATCGAGATGATTACTAATTCTGAATTGGTCGGATTGGAAGGAGAGGCCGGACATTTCAAGGCTATCCTCAAAAGACATCCCCGTTATGTGTACATGGACAAATGCACCAGTTGCAATGATTGCGCAGAAGTCTGTCCGATTTTCCTTCCCAATGAATTCAACAAGGGTCTTGACCAGAGAAAAGCGATTTATCGACCCTATCCGCAGGCTGTTCCCAACACCTTCCTTGTTACCAAGAGAGGAACGAGCCCCTGTAAATCGACCTGCCCTGCAGAGACAAGCGCCCAGGGCTATGTCGCTCTCATTCATGCCGGACGGTATAAAGAGGCGCTTGATGTGGTGAAAGAGTACAATCCTTTTCCTGCCTCGGTAGGGCGTGTTTGTAACCATCCTTGTGAAGAGAAGTGCAATCGGGGAAAGCTGGACACCCCTGTAGCGATCTGCAATTTAAAGCGTTTTGCTGCTGACTGGGTTTATGAGCATAGAGCAGAATTAGAGAAAGAAGTAGGGAACGGTTTAAAACCGTTCCCTACAGGCGTTGATATTAAAGAAGAACCAGAGAGGCCGAAAGCCAAGATTGCTATTGTTGGCGGAGGACCTGCGGGGTTAAGCTGTGGACATCAATTGTCGAGGATGGGTTATCAGGTCACGATCTTCGAGGCCCTTCCAGTCGCAGGAGGGATGATGAGAGTGGGCATTCCAGCCTACCGCCTTCCGAGAGACGTGCTCCAGAGAGAGATTGATGACATCATCCATCATCCCAATGTTGAATTGAAATTAAATACCCCTATCCGCAATATCAATCGTCTTTTCGAAGAAGGGTACGCTGCTGTCTTTTTATCAATGGGAGCCCATGAGCCACAGAAGCTGGGGATCCCGGGAGAGGATGCCCCGGGTGTTCATCATGGCGTACCCTTTCTGCAGGCCGTTAGTTTGGCAGAAAAGCATGACTTCACTGGAGGAATGCAAGATCGGCCTATCATTTCTCCTGATAACCCTTCTGCACCAAAAGTAGGAGAGAAGACGGTTGTCATCGGCGGTGGAAATGTTGCGATTGACGCCGCCAGGACTGCTCTTCGGTTGGGCGCCAGAGAAGTGAAGATCCTCTACCGCAGGTCTAAGGATGAGATGCCTGCCAACTCATGGGAAATTGAAGCTGCGGAAAGGGAAGAGATCGACATTCAAATTCTCACTGCCCCTGTTGAGGTGGTTGTAGAAGAAGGCCGCGTCAAGGGTGTGAAATGTGTGAAAATGGAATTAGGGGAACCGGACAGTTCTGGAAGAAGACGTCCCATACCCATCAAAGGCTCAGAATATGTCATTCCTGCGGATACGATGATTGCGGCTGTTGCCCAGGCCCCTGAAATCTCATTTCTCGAAGATACCCATGGCCTTGAGGTCACGTCCAAGGGGACTTTTGCCATCGATTCAAAAACGCTCACCACCAATCGCCCGGGCATCTTCGCCGGAGGCGATGTGGCAAGAGGCCCCTGGATTTTGATCCAGGCCATTGCCGATGGCCGGCGCGGTGCGCTTTCCATTGACCGCTATTTAAGAGGCGTCCCGCTTCTTACCCCAAGGGAGCAGATTCCTCTCCCTGTGGTTGACCTCTCACAAGAAGAGATAGGGGAGATGATCGAAGAGGGTAAAGTTGATTTGTCTCCTCGAACAAAAAATCCTGAATTGCCTGAAAAGGAGAGGGTCAGGAACTTTAGAGAGGTCGAACTGGTTCTCACCGAAGAACAGGCGAGGATAGAAGCAGCGCGATGCCTTGAATGCGGGATCTGTTCGGAATGCCACCTCTGCGTCCATGTCTGCAAACGGGAGGCAATCGACCATCAACAAGCCCCTTACACCGAAGAACTGGAAATCGGCTCAGTCATCCTTTCCCCCGGTTATTCCCTTTATCAACCAGGACTCTCATCTGAATTAGGTTACGGTCGTTACCCCAATGTCGTTACCAGCATGGAATTCGAAAGAATGCTCAGCGCTTCAGGTCCCTGGGGAGGCCATCTTACCCGTCGCTCCCCGGATCATCGGGACCCAAAGAAGATTGCCTTTATTCAATGCGTGGGTTCAAGGGATGTCCATGAAGGGACCAAACCTTACTGTTCAGGCGTCTGTTGCACCTATGCCATTAAAGAAGCTGTTGTGGCAAAGGAGCATTCAGCGGGTCCTTTGGATACGGCCATCTTCTACATCGATATGCGAACCTATGGCAAGGATTTCGAAAGATACTATAACCGTGCCGAGGAAGCGGGCGTTCGTTTTATCAAATCGAGGATTACACGGGTTCTTCCAGGGAAGGAACCGGGTGACCTCCTGATCCAATATACGGATGAACATGGAAGAAGAGTGGAGGAAACATTTGATCTGGTAATCTTGTCCGTTGGCATTGGGATTTCGAAGGATGCTGCGGATCTGGCTAAGCGATTGGATATCGATCTGGATCCATACTCTTTTCCTGTGAACAGCAGTTTCGAACCGGTCCGGACATCAAAACCCGGCGTCTTCGTTTGCGGGGCTTTTCAGGGGCCCAAAGACATTCCGGACAGCGTGATCCAGGCCAGTGGTGGAGCGGCAAAGGCCCTCTCTGTCATCGGAGAAGCCCGCGGAACACTGGTAAGAAAGAAGGAATATCCTCCTGAGAGAGAAGTGGTTGCCGGCGAAGAACCGAGAATCGGGGCCTTCATCTGCAGTTGCGGAGTCAATATTGCCGGCACAGTGGATGTGAAAACAGTTACGGAATTTGCAAAGTCGCTTCCCGGAGTGGTCCACGCAGAGAATACAATCTACACCTGTTCCGCAGACTCATTACAAATCATCCAGGAGCGAGTGAAGGAACTGAATCTGAATCGTGTGATCGTAGCTTCCTGCTCGCCCCGGACTCATGAGCCTCTTTTCCGGGATACGATCCGTGAAGTAGGAATCAATCCTTACCTGTTTGAAATGGCCAATATTCGAGACCAGTGCTCCTGGGTGCATATGGCTCAGAAGGAGATGGCCACAGATAAAGCGAAGGAACTTGTTCAAATGGCTGTGGCCTGTTCCAGGAATTTAAAACCCCTCCATCAAATGGACCGAAGCCTGAATCACAGCTGTCTTGTTATAGGTGGGGGTCTGTCGGGTATGGTGGGAGCTCTCAGCCTTGCAGACCAGGGTTTTCACACCTATCTCATCGAGAAGAGCGATGTCCTGGGTGGGCAGGCCCGAAATATCCACCAGACCTGGCGGGGTGAGGATGTTCAACAACATCTGAACCGGATCATGAATGAGGTCCGGTCGAACTCGAAGATTGAGGTTTTCCTCAATACCGAATTGAAACAGGTGGAAGGTTCTGTGGGCAATTTTAAATCGACGATTCAGGCCAATGGGACTGAGAAACTGCTGGAGCATGGAATTGCAATCATCGCCACAGGGGCATCTGAACTGAAGCCGGATCAACACCTCTACGGCCAGGACCCTCGAGTCCTGACCAGCCTAGAGTTAGACCGGAAATTGATCGACCGTGATGGTTCCTTGAAATCGGCTCGATCAGTTGCTTTTATTCAGTGTGTTGGCTCTCGAAATAAAGAGAGGCCCTATTGCTCAAAGGTCTGTTGCACCCATTCGGTTCTAAACGCCATCAAACTGAAAGAGATGAACCCGGAGATGAATGTCTTTATCATCTATCGGGATATGCGGACCTATGCTCTACGTGAAGATCTCTATCGTGAGGCCGCCGCCAAGGGGATTATTTTTATCCGGTATGATGATCACAAGGAATTGAACGTTGCTCAAGACGGAAAAGACCTCCAGGTTCGTTTCACCAGTTATGTTTTGAACCGGGAGATTGAGGTTCGACCTAACCTGTTAGTGCTTGCAACGGCTATTGTTCCTCCAAAGGTCAATCCTGTGGCCAATCTGTTTAAGGTTCCAGTCAATGGGGATGGATTCTTTGTGGAAGCTCACGTGAAACTCCGGCCGATCGATTTCGCAACCGACGGAGTTTACGTCTGCGGTCTCGCCCATGCGCCCAAGCCGATTGATGAATCAATCGTCCATGGCTTAGGGGCGTCTGCCCGGGCAGCGACTGTGCTTTCACAAGAGGTCCTTCGAGTAGGAGGAGTGGTGGCTGTGGTCGAAGGGGAACGTTGCGCAGCCTGCCTGACCTGTGTAAGAGTCTGCCCGTATAATGTTCCTGTCATCAATGCCAAGGGAGAGGCAGAGATCGATCCAGCCATGTGTAAGGGGTGTGGCGGGTGTGTGGCTGAATGTCCGGCAAAAGCGATTGAACTGATGCATTTCCAGAGCCATCAACTGGAAGAGAAGTGCCAGGCTTTGGTGTTAGGGGTTGCGGCGTAAAAAGATGGATGGGGAGATAGGGTGATAGGGAGATCGGGAGAATGACAGAATTAGCTATGAAGGCAGAAGATATCACGAAGGTTAAAGAGTCCGGACACGTGACACGAGACACGGCCACGTCCTTTGAGCCTGAGATACTGGCTTTTTGTTGTGAGCATTGAGCCTACAGTGCAGCGGACCTGGCAGGTTCGATGAGGCTAAACTATCCGACGAACGTTAAAGTTGTGAAGGTCCCCTGTACGGGCAGGGTGGATACTCTTCTCATCCTCAAGGCGTTTGAGTCTGGAGTGGATGGAGTTTATCTGGCAGGATGTTTGGAGGGGGAGTGCCATTTTTTAAGAGGGAATTTGAGGGCAAAGAAACGCGTCCAGTATGTGAAGACCCTGCTTGAAGAAGTCGGATTGGAATCCGGCAGAGTGGAGATGTACAACATGAGCTCAGCCCAGGGCCAGCGGTTTGCAGAGGTGGCCCGTGAAATGACGGAGAAGATCAGGGCATTGGGACCAAGCCCCGTGAAAAAGAGGAGATAAAGTCGCATAGTCGGATAGTCAAATAGTCGAATAGTGAAAGACTATAAGACGATGAGACGATCAGACTAAGAGACTATAGGGAGGCATCAATGATCGTAGCGAACCGTAAGACACTTGAAGAAATCCTGACCATGCTGAAGCCTTATAAAAAGGTTTTGCTCCTGGGTTGTAACGAATGCGTAACGGTTTCCGCCACAGGGGGGGAGCGGGAGGTGGGGGTATTGGCCTCAGAACTGAAGCTTTCTCGAGCCAAAGATGGGGAAGAGATAGAGATCCGGGAACAGACTCTGGAGCGTCAGTGTGATCATGAATACATTGATCAGGTGCGTCCGTTTGTAGGGGACTATGAGGTCATTCTTTCGATGGCGTGTGGAGCTGGAATTCAGTATGTGGCTGAGACCTACAAGGATAAAACGGTCCTGCCTGCAGTCAATACCACCTTTTTGGGGGTAACACTTGAACAGGGAGTCTGGTCTGAGCGGTGCCAAGGGTGTGGAGAGTGTGTGCTTCACATGACCGGGGGAATCTGTCCGATCGCCCGCTGTGCCAAGAGCTTGCTCAATGGACCCTGTGGTGGTTCTTCCAACGGCAAATGTGAAGTGGATAAAGATCTCGAATGTGGTTGGCAGCTCATCATCGATCGGCTGAAAGCGCTTAACCAAATGGAGAAATACGAAGAGATCATCCCGATCAAAGACTGGAGAACGTCGAGGGATGGAGGACCGAGGAAGAGAATAAGAGAAGATTTAAAACTATAGAGGCAGGTTAAGGTTGAGGTTCAGGTTAAGAAAGAATGGGATATAAATCATTTGAAGATATGCCTGTATGGCAAAAGGCTATGGAACTTGCCGTAAGGATCTTTAATTTGACTGAAAATCTTCCAAGAAAGGAAGACTATAGCCTGACTTCTCAAATCAGAAAATCATCATTATCTGTATCGGGTAATATTGCGGAAGGATTTGGGAGAAAGCATACAAAGGACAAGTTGAATTTCTATTATCATTCACGTGGGTCTTTGTCTGAAACGAAAAGTCATCTGATATATGGCAAAAAAGAGTTGGGTACTTTGAAAAAAAAGATGTTGAAGATCTGATAAATTTTATTGAAGAAATATGGAAGGAGTTAAACTCTCTGATCAATTCCTTAACCCAAAAATCTCAGCCTTAATCCTTTAAGAAGGCCAGATTAAGGTTCAGGTTAAGTGTTTTCTCAACCTTAACCTTAGCCTTAACCTTACGATTTATAGGAGCGGTGATGAAAACCAAGTCGAACATTGAAAGGGTACTTGAGAGTGGTCAATTGGTGGTGACTTCGGAGTGTGGGCCGCCGAGAGGGGCAGATGCCGAGGTAATTCGAAAGAAAGGGAAACTCCTTCAGGGGGCGGTCGATGCAGTCAATGTCACGGATAACCAGACCTCGGTAGTGAGGATGAGTTCCTTTTCGGCCTGCCTCATTCTCAAAGAGATGGGTTTTGACCCCATCCTTCAAATGGTCTGCCGGGATCGAAACCGCATCGCCATCCAGAGCGACATTCTGGGAGCGGCAGCCATGGGGATCAACAACATCCTCTGTCTGACCGGTGACCATCAGAAGTTCGGAGATCATCCAAGGGCCAAAAACGTTTTTGACATGGACTCCATCCAGTTGATTCATACAGTCAAGACGATGAGGGACGATGGGAAGTTTCTCGAAGGGGAAGAGATCAAAGGGAGACCCAACCTCTTTATCGGGGCTGCGGAAAACCCTTTTGCTGACCCATTTGAGATTCGGGCGGCAAGGCTTGGCAAGAAGGCAAAAGCTGGAGTAGAATTTTTACAGACGCAGTGTATCTATAATCTGCCGAGATTTGAAAAATGGATGGAGATGGTGAGGGATCGAGGGGTTCATGAGAAGGTGGCGATTTTGGCTGGAGTCACGCCGTTCAAATCGGTGGGGATGGCTCGCTACATGAAGAACTCAGTGCCCGGGATGGATGTGCCGGATGAGATGATCGACCGCTTAAAAGGGGTGCCCAAGGAAAAACAATCCGAAGAAGGCATCAAGATGTGTGTGGAGACGATCCAGAGACTCAAACAGGTTCCTGGGATTCGCGGGATTCACATCATGGCCATTGAGTGGGAAGAGAAAGTCAGAGAGATTGCCGACATGGCAGGGCTATTGCCAAGACCGCAACTCATTTAAATAGGAAGAAAAAAATGATGAAAGCCTTTTTATTGGCCATTTTCGTAATTCCACAGTTATTCGTTAAAGCAATACGTATGTACCTTTTTACCCCTCTTTGGAAAAGTCGGTACGACTCGCAACCGAGAGGGGGTAGGGGAGATTTTCCGAACATCATTTTAAAATCCCCCTTTATCCCCCTTTGCCAAAGGGGGATAAAAAAAGCAAAAACGATAGGGTTGCTCTTCTTGTTACTTTTTTCTTTCCTTGGATTGTTATTTTCTCCTGCCCAGGCCACGGAGAAGAATCTTCCCCAGCGGTCCTGGTTTGTGGATATGAGTAAGTTCCAATCTTCATCTCATGGTCGCATCTCCTGTTCGGAATGCCACCCAGACATCGAAGAAAAAGGGGTGAAACATCCTAATCCGCAGCTCTTAAACAGGTCTTCCACCCTTCTTTACGATTACAAAAGATGTGAAAAGTGCCACCCCCAGGTTTACCAGAGATATCTCAAAGGGGAACACGCCAAAGCGCTGGTGGAAAGAAAGAAGGACGCTCCAACTTGCGGAAACTGTCATGTCAGCCATTACGTCGTTTCCAGTCAGTCACGTCTGGAGCTCGGAAGATGGATGACAGAGATGTGTGGAGAGTGTCACCCAAGCGAGAAGAGATCGTATCTCGAAAATTACCACGGAAAAGCAGCCTCTTCCCTGGGTCATGAGGCTTCTGCCTATTGTACGGATTGTCATGGCGCTCATAACTGCCTCTCATTAAAGAAGAAGGAGATTGCTTTAGAGGCCTGTAAGAAGTGCCATCCGAATGCCCAGCTTCGTTTTACGGATTATGTGATCCATGCCTCAAAAGAAGGGGTTCAGGAAGGGGATGTGGAGAAGCTCAACAAGCTAACCATCCTCCGCTGGATTGAAATCGGTTTCGGAATCATCGTCTTTGCGGTGCTTGCTTTCTTTTACTCTCACACCCTGGTCTGGATTCTCAGGAAAGTTCACGAATGGTTAAAAAGGAATTAGCCTTATGTCCATGAAGGAAGATCAGAGAGAAGTCTATTGGCGATTTAATGTTTTTCATCGGTTTATTCACCTGGTGATGATGATCACCTTTCTAGGCCTGGCTTTAACCGGGCTTCCCCTCAAATACCCGCAGGCCTTCTGGGCGCAGGGGCTGATCTTTCTCTGGGGAGGGGTAAAGGGAGCCGGACTGTTTCATCGGTGGTTCGCCGGGATCACCTTCGGTTATTTCGCCCTCCATCTGCTCTATGTGTGCTATTACCTTGTTATATTAAAAGGGAAGTTATTGGGGCCCCATTCCATGGTTCCTTCACTAAAAGATTTTCGAGATCTCTACCAGCACCTTCTCTACTTTTTGGGAAAGGGATCTCCGCCGCAATTTGGCCGGTTTACGTACTGGGAGAAATTTGATTATTGGGCGGTCTTCTGGGGAATCACCTTTATCGGGGGATCCGGCCTCTTGCTCTGGTTCCCGGAATTTTTCTCCGGGTTTTTGCCTGGCTTCTGGTTCAATATCGCTTATACGATCCACAGCGATGAGGCGCTTCTGGCCATGGGGTTTATCTTTGTTGTCCATATCTTCAATGGACATCTCCGCGCCAGCGTCTTTCCAATGGACAAGTCCATCTTTACGGGTCAGATGGAAGCTAAAAAGATCATGGAGCATCATCCTCTGGAGTGGGAGGAGTTAAATCGACATCCTGAAGAGAAAAAGAGGCGAAAGGTGAGAAAAGACCTTCTCTTTCTTTTCCTCATCCTGATCCTCTGTGGGATGCTCCCGACCCTTTCTTTTGCCCGAGGAATGACCGATGAAGAGATGATGGAGGCGGAAAAGAAGATATGTCTGCGCTGCCATCGCCAGCCCAATCTCAACAGCAATGAGGGCATTGCTACGACGATTCTCTTCTGCATGGATTGTCACGGAAAGAAGGATGTGGAAAAGAAGGTCGATGGGAAAACGGTCTCTGTTTATCTTGACCCGAAAGAATACGGAAAGACCATCCATCGAAGAATTGCCTGTGTCCAGTGTCATGAGGGAATTGCCTCCTCACCTCATCGAACCTTACAGTTCAGTTGCGTCTCCTGCCATGGATACCATGGTGAGGGGACCGCGCATGACCCTCATCGGAGCGTCAACTGTGAGGCCTGCCACCATGAATCCAAAGAGGTGAGGAAGGATCCTAAGACAGGTCGGATTTTGTTAGCCAAGATCAAAGATGGCGCGCCTGTCAAGATGACTTCCCATCTGTTTGCCGATTTTAAAAATCACGAAGCCTGCAAGAAATGTCACTTTCCTGAAAATAAGGTGGGAGCTCCGGTTCGTGTGCTTCCGGCAAAGAGTGTGATCTGCATGGGATGTCATAGCAGTTCGGTGTCTCTTAATGATCCGGTCTCAATCGTTTCCGTTCTCCTTTTTCTGTTTGGGATTGGAGGCACGCTCGCCTTCTGGTTTCAGGGGACGATGGTCGATCCTTCCTTTACTGGCCGTGAAAAGCTCTCCTACCTTGGAGAAAAAGCCTGGCAGATCGTCTTCTCCAGGAAGATATGGACCATCCTCAAGGTCTTTGTTGTGGATGTTCTCCTGCTCAGAAGTATCTTGAAGGAAGGTGTAGGTCGCTGGACGATTCATAGTCTCATCTACCTTCCCATCTTTATCCGGTTTCTGATTGGATTGACACTTCTTATCCTTTCCACTCTCTTTCCGATGAACGAGAAGGTGGCGGTGCTGCTCGATAAAAATTTTCCTCCTCTTGCGTTCATCAACGATTTTCTGGGATTATGCATCATCCTTGGAGCTATGTTCGCGATCATGAGGCGCCTACAGGGAAAGAGCCAGAAGCTGGTCACGGGCGGCCAGGATTATGTAGTCCTGGGTTTGATCGGAGCGATCCTGTTGACAGGGTTTTGGGTAGAGGGAATGAGGATTCTTCAAACGGGCATCCCCCTTTCAAAGGCGCTTCCATCTTTTATAGGCTATCCTGTTTCGCTCCTTCTCGGCCTTATTCCTATCCGCTGGGAGATGATCTATCCCTATGGATGGTATGTCCATGCGATACTGACAGGGGCTCTGGTTGCCTATCTTCCATTCAGTAAAATGTTTCATATCCTAATCAGCCCTCTCGTTGTTTTGGTTAAGGCTGCTATGGGGGAAAAATGAACTTAAGCTTTTCCGACAAAGTTCTCCATTGGTGTAAAACGCTGATTCACTCGAGGCGTTTTTCCAGAAGCTGGATGGGGAAGAACCTCTCCATGATTCAACTCATGGAACTGGACGCTTGCACCCATTGTGCCATGTGCAGTTCCCACTGTTCTGTTGCAATCGCTTTTGAAGGGATTCCAAACATCAATATCCTCCCCTCCGAAAAAGTCGCCTCGATCAAGGCTCTGGCTTCCGGCAACCCGCTTACCGAACAGGAGATTCGTGGTCTTCAGGAAGGCGTCTATCTTTGCACCAATTGTTACCGTTGCACAGTGGTTTGTCCGGTGGGGATCAATCTGCAGAATTTGTGGAATAGAGTCAGAGAGCTTCTCATCCAAAGAGGAATTCCCGAACTTTCGGTTCTCTCACCTCTCTCATTTTATCGGGGGTTGATGAAGGCAGAGGCGGTTCAGGGAGATTACGAAAAGCCCCTCATCCAGGCAAGGGAGGCCATTTCATCTCAATGCGATTCAATGAAGAAGAAAGACAAAATCCTTCACCTGACCCCTGTGGATGAAAAATTTAAAAGTGGGCTGGACCTTTCTGCCCAGGCAAAAAACTTTTCAATTTGTTTCGGTTGTCAGACCTGCACGACCGTCTGTCCGGTGGTGAGACATTATGAAAACCCACAGGAGGCCCTGGGGCTTCTGCCCCATCAGATCATGCATGCCGCCGGATTAGGGCTGAAGGACCTGGCCATTGGCTCCAATATGCTCTGGGATTGCCTCACCTGCTATCAGTGCCAGGAGCAGTGCCCCAGGGGGGTATCCGTCACCGACGTGCTGTATGAGTTGAAGAATTCAGCCATCAAATACACGAAAGAGAAGATATGATGACATACGCACTCTTTTTAGGTTGCCAGATTCCCATTCGATTGCAACAATATGAAACCTCCTCCAGGGCGGTTTTGGAGCGGCTTGGTGTGGAGCTGATGGATATCGAGGAGTTTAACTGCTGCGGGTATCCTCTGCGGAATATCGATTTTAAAACCTTTCTTCTGGCGTCGGCAAGAAATCTTGCTCTCGCAGAAAAGAAGAACCTGAATGTGATGACTCTGTGCCAGTGTTGCTATGGAGCACTGAAAAAGGCAGACTTTTTACTTAAAGAGAATCCCTCTCTTAAGAAGGAAGTGAATGCGGTTCTTCAGCAGGAGGGTGTTTCCTACGAAGGAAAGATTGAGATAAAGCATCTCCTGTCCGTTCTTGATCAAGAGGTAGGAGTCGAAACGATCCGGAAGAAGGTCGAAAAACCTTTTGAAGGGCTTAACATTGCCGCTCACTACGGATGTCATGCTTTACGGCCAAGCCAGGTTGTCCAGTTTGATGATCCCGGGAATCCCTCCATCTTTGATCGTTTGGTGGAAGTAACCGGGGCAAAAAGTATTGACTGGTTGATGAGACTCGAATGTTGTGGCGCTCCTCTGTTGGGGAGCAATGATGAGCTATCAACAGAGATGACACTAAAGAAACTGAACAATGGACAAGCGTCAGGCGCGGATTACCTCTGTACCGCCTGTACCTATTGCCAGATCCAGTTCGATACCGTTCAACAGATGATTCTTTCTCGGAGAGGTTCAGGCCATCCTCTTCCCTCCATCCTCTATCCTCAGCTCCTGGGCCTGAGCATGGGAATTCCACCTGAACCCCTCGGACTCCAGATGAACAAGATACCGATCCGTGAGATCGGATCATGACATACAAAGCAGATAGTCATGCCCGGATAAAATAACTTTCACTCTAAACACTTCATCGATCCTTCTCTCTTCTTTAAGAGGGTCGAAAAGAACCCTTCAAAAAGAATAGTTGCTCTTTCAATTTACATTTAGCAATCTACTTTCTTAGAAAGCACTGTGGAATCCAATTCGATGAGTTCTTCCGAGAGCAGAGATTATTTAGATTTGAAAGCCATTTTAGTTATCCTTATCTTAACGCTCCTGTGGGGATTGAATTACTCCGCCATTAAAATTTCCAATGAGGGAATTTCTCCGGTCTTCGCCTCAACCCTGCGTTCGCTCATCGCCTCGGTCTGCGGCGCGATCTATTGCCTCAGAAAAGGAGAAAAATTATTCCACACCGATATCCGGCTGTTCCACGGTGTGATCGTGGGCCTCTTATTTGGCCTGGAATTCGCCTGCATCTATTTCGGGATGCTCTATACGGATTCGGCTCGATCCGTCGTCTTCGTCTACTTGAGCCCCTTTGTAGTGGCTGTGGGTGCCCATTTCTTCCTTCGTGGGGACAGGCTGACTGTCCTGAAAACCCTGGGTTTGGCCGGTGCTTTTATGGGGATCGTTTTTGTCTTTTATGGAAAGCCGAAAACTGCCAAACCCAATATGCTCATTGGCGATATTCTGGAGATTATTGCAGGAATGCTGTGGGGAGCAACCACCCTTTACATCAAGAGATTCATGGCGGGGAAAGTTGAACCGATTCATACCTTTCTTTATCAGCTCTTCTTCTCGATTCCTATTCTATTTGTCGTCAGCCTCATCCTTGAACCAACGTGGGTCTATCAGATCAACTCATCCATCGTTGCTTCGCTTTTTTATCAATCGGTGATCGTGGCGTTTATCAGTTATTTTGTCTGGTTCAAATTAATCCATCAGTATTCCGTGAGCCGGCTCAGCGCCTTCACCTTCTTCACTCCCATCTTCGGCGTTCTCTCCGGCATTCTCTTCATAGGCGAAGAATTTACATTTTCTCTCATGGTGGGCCTTCCCATGGTTTCCGTTGGCATCTTCCTAGTCAACTGGAGAAAATAGACCGTCCTTGAATGGATCTACTTTCAGGATAGCATCCCAAACGCCAATTCCGGATTACCATTGACCCTTTCATCTTTTATACCCCTCCTTGAAAAGGAGGGGCTGGGGGAGATTTCCCAAGAAATACCGAATTACCGTTGCCCTTTCCTAATTTCTCAGGATAATTTCATTTGACAATGGTAGCTACCTTAATATAAAATGTAGCTATGATAGCCACAGGGATCAAAGAACTAAAAAATAGGCTGAGTTATTATCTGAGAGAAGTAAAGAAGGGCGAAAAGATCCTGATCACCGAAAGAGACCAGGTGATTGCGACTATCTTACCCATAGAACGGGGGGAAGAGGATTCAAAACTCCTTTCTCTGGTAAAAGAGGGGTTTGCCTCATGGAAAGGGGGTAAACCTACGGGAAGCCATCGCCCTATTAAAATAAAGGGGAAGACCGTTTCTGAGATGGTTCTGGAAGACAGAAGATGATCGTTTACCTCGATACAAGCTCCCTGGTTAAATTATACGTTGAAGAAGTAGGTTCTGAGGAAATAAGAAACATTGCCCAAAAGGCAGCGGTTATTTCGACTTCAAAAGTAGCTTATGCAGAGGCACGGTCTGCCTTCGCGAGAAAACAGAAAGAAGATGGGTTTCCTCTAAACTTACTGAGAGGAGTCGTTTCGGATTTTAACAGGGATTGGGACAGTTACTATTTGATTGAGGTTACGGATGGATTGATCAGGGTAGCGGGTGATATTGCAGAAAAATATCTTCTTAGAGGTTTCGACTCCATTCATCTTGCCTCAGCTATTCATCTCAAGAACCGAATAAGGATAGATATCTATTTTTCAAGCCACGACGCCAAACTGAATCAATCCGCCGAAAAAGAAGGGGTTATTGTCCTCACCTGATAAATAAGGGACAGGGTCACATTTTAAATTTCATTCTACATCTCATCCATTCTCTAACATACTATTGTGAAACGATCTTTAACAAGAAATACCGAATTACCGTTGCCTGACACCGAGGCCCCTTGTAAGGGGCATCGGTGTCGGATTGTGGTGAGTGACTTGGAGCGGAGACGCCCGATCTGGTATGGAGGGGAGGATCGATCGGAACAGAGTCTGGATCGATTTTACCAATGGCTTGGGGACAGGAAGGCCAAGAAGATTCGGTTGGCTGTGATGGACATGTGGAAGGCCTTTGAGAAGTCGACGAGGAGCAACGTCCCCACAGCAGCCATTCTCTTTGATAAGTTTCATGTGATGAGACATCTGGGGGAGGCGCTGGACAAGGTGCGCAAGATGGAATATGCGAGGCTTTCCGGTCAGGATCGTTCCTATATAAAGGGACAGAAGTACACCCTTTTGTCGAGCAAGGAGAACTTGACGCTGGATGGGCGCAAGGCCTTAAGAAAACTCTTGAAGGCCAACAAACGGCTCCATACGGCGTATGTGTTGAAGGAATCCTTTGGTCAGTTATGGAGTTACCAGACGGAAGGATGGGCACGGCGGTTTTTTGACCACTGGAAGGATTCATTGAAATGGCAACGGTTAGTCCCTTACGAGAGATTTGCTGAGATGATTGAAAGACACTGGGATGGGGTTGCAGCATACAGCAAACCTGAAAACAAAGTCTCTTTGGGTTTTGTGGAAGGACTTAATAATAAGATCCGCGTCCTTCAGAGAAGAGCTTATGGTCTTCGGGATGAGGAATATCTCCGACTTAAAATTCTAACTTGCATGCTCAAGGAGATATAATTTTACCCACTCACTTCCACGAAGACCCTCTTTTTCCTGATACCACCCTCGAATGTCCCATCGGTTAGGATATCTCATAGAGTCAGGGCCTAGAACTCTCAGGGCTCTAAAAACGACTTCACCATTTGCCCTATAATCCATTTTCATCACTCTGCCCATATTCCGATATCCACCCTGACACACAGATAATACACTCCCCTCCCCTTCTTTTTTTATTGCAGTTTAATTTTTAAGTAGCTATAATGTTACCAAAGTAGCTATTTTTGGAGGAAGCCATGAGGACGATGACTGCTAAGGATCTGAAGAACCAAACCGGTAAAGCAATGCGAACGGTCTCAAGGGGAGAGAAGGTGATCGTCACGTTAAGGGGGAGACCTTTTGCATTAATATCCCCTATGACCTCTGTATCGCTGGCTGAGAGTTCCCTGCGTTCACCTGAAGATGCATGGAAGGATATAGAGAGCGCCCTTAAAAAGACCAGACCGAGGTTTAAAAATGTCAAGGAGGCGATGAATTGGACAAGAAAAAGGTAAGTCTCTTTATTGATACCAATGTATTTATTATTGATCTCCGGTATCATCGAGACCGCAATTACAAGATCAACCGCCTTTTTCTGGATTTTGTAATGAGGCAGGGAAGAGGGGTAACGAGTATCATCAACCTTCTTGAAGTATGCGGTATCCTATCTTTTAATCTAAACCGACAACAGATCTTGGAGCTGTTTTATTATTTCCCTAAGAAATACCGTGTAGATATCATCCCATCTAGCGAGATGGATATTTTTCTTCCAGAAACCTCAGTGGGAGCAGTAATGGAGATGATTTACCAGAAAGCCAGTTTCGGAGATGCCCTTGTAGCAAATATCGTTAATGTTTCCATGCTTGGAGGGGCTGTATTTGTAAGCTGGGATGCATTACACTTTAGGAAATTGCTTTCTGTCAGAGCAATGACGCCTGAAGAGTTTTTGCGATCAGTGAGCCGGAACGATAGATCCTCCTGAAAAGCACTCTCTTTCTCAAAGAAGAATTCACATTTTCTCTCATGGTAGGGCTTCCCATGGTCTCCGCCGGAATCTTCCTGGTCAACTGGAAACAATAGACCATCTTTGTACCCTATACCGAGTTACCGTTGCCCGGCACCAGAGCGACCCTCTTGCCCTTTTTCTGTCAAGGTCCCCCCTGACCCCATGTCCCATCTCTAAGATTATCCTGTGCGAAAGTCATCTAGGCCTCGACCACCTGCAAACCATCGCGAGGGGATGATCATGGTTAAATACCGTGGATTTAGTTTTTTCGCCTGTTGCACAAACTTATGGTAGATAGGGATAGCACTTGCGCCATGACCGCCATCACTCAACTGATATGGTGGATTTCCCACAATCACATCAAATTTCATATTGAATATCTCCTCTGGATTTTCAGTGTGGATGAACTTATAGGCATGGGTTTCAAGCTCTCCGCCCCGGTCATATTCTTGCTGGCTTGCTCCGCAGGAAACACATCTCCCATTTTCCCATGTATGGTCAATCCGCTCAAAGCGGATGTTGCCCTGCGGATTATCGAAAGTTTCGCATACAGAGTATTTCCCGTTGGCCGTCTTGGAGCAGTAAACGCTTCTACGGGAGAGCAAGGCTGTCAACTCAGTGATGGCAATCCCGAAAAGCTGGTTGTTAAAAATATGGTTGATCCTTTTCTGCTTGTCGGGGATCTTCTGTTCCAGTCCTACATCCAAACGTTTGGCAATCTCCCGAAGAAACACCCCCGTCTTGCAGAATGGATCGAGAAACCGAGCATTCTTATCGCTCCAGATTCCCTCTGGAATCAAGTCCAGAATCTGGTTCACCAGTTGAGGCGGCGTGAAAACCTCATCGCTGCTCAGATTGGCCAGGCAGGTCAATACATCGGGGTTATAATTATTTCTGTTCAACATCGACGAGCCTCAGGTAGTGAGTTAAGAGAAACTCCTTTACCGGAGTAGGAATAAAGGCCTTCTCCCCGAGATCAGAAAAAAGGGGCAATTCTCTTATTTCGCCATAGTAAAATAATTCATGAAAAGCAAAGTCCCTGCGTTTGATCATACTGCCATTGACCGGCGACCATTCGGAGAATACAATCGGCTGCGGATTTTCACCTACCGTATTCAGGGTGAGGGCATCCCCCCAGATAATATTACGCCCAAGGATGTAATTGACCGTATTAAGGCATTCCTTTCTAAAAAGGCTACTGTAATGGCGGTCAAAAATTACAAAAAGACGCTTGCGACATTCAACGACATTATCTTCCAGAATATCGATACCGTAGAGAGAAGACACAGCAAGGATGGCATTCCGCTCATACTCTAATGGACTCTTACTGTAACGTGATTCAAGGATGCACAGTTTCCGTTCTAGGATTTCTGTCAGGAAATTACCTGTGCCGCACGCAGGTTCAAGGAACCGTGACTCGATCCGCTCAGTTTCCTGCTTCACAAGATCAAGCATGGCATTGACTTCCCGCCTGCCGGTATACACCTCACCATGATCAGTGACTCTCTTTTTTGATACAACCTGCTTTTCCATCAGCTCTGTTGAAATCTTTCACTCATTACTACAATCCGTTAGGAGCGAGAATAGAAAGCCCGCTCTTTTGAAGAAATATTTAAATGCCTGTTAACTCCGTCGAATCGGTATACGGAATGATTGCTCCATTGGGTTGTTTCTTCCAGATTTTTTCTTTATGAGCCGCATCATAAACCATTCGTTCTTCTGGAAATTTCAGGGCGATGCGGGTAATTATTCTTTTTTCTTCCGGGGTAAGGGTTTCGGCCTTCGTCTCATTGACTTTTATGATGTCTTCAATTAAGTCCTTATAATTATTGAGCTGGGGCCCGTAAGGAAGTGCGGCATAGGTGGCTCCGGTCATGCTTTCCCCAGTCTCCCGGTGTGCAACCATGTCCGCATACCACAGGTATTTTGCGGCGAACAGCATCTTATCATTTTTTTTAAGAATATGTTTGCCAAGAACGGACTCAAATTCTTTAACCACCAATTTTATCCTGGGGATTGAAAAAGCCCGATTCCCGGTACAACTATCTCCAACGTTTTGACCTCCAAGAGCAATCCTGAGAGCATGGTCCATCGATTTGCTCTGAATCGTGCCGCCTTCCCACCTTTTGATACTTGCAATTCCAACATTCATGCGCTTCGCAAGACCCTCCTGAGTCAAGCTTAATCGCTTCCTCTTCTCAACGATTTCCTCCCCCGTTAGAAGGTTGACTGCCCTGCGGTATATGTTGGCGATCGTTTTCTGAATTGTATCTGTTTGTTCCGCAGTCCCCGCTTTTGTCCCGCACACCCTGCATATATATTGTTCCACGGGACATTTAATGCCAACACCCCGAAAATCGATTTTTTCTACGGTTTTTCTTACCACCATTTTCCCATGTCCTTTCGGACATTCTATTTTTATATCTTTCATATTATTCACCCGTTTTTTTCCTTTCTATCCTCATGCAATGATACAACCCACATCCATTGTCCTTTGAAGCCAAATTTCAAATAGATTATCTCTCCCAAATGCTTACTTACCCATCGAAAAGTAAAGAGTTCGCAATCAAGAATGTCGCTTTCATACGACTTTTGTGGTGGATAACTTCCAGCATAATCATCAGGTGTTATCTCGCTCAAAAGATTGGTGAGAATATTTGAAATACCTTCAATGGTAAACCCTAATTTTAATACATCAGCAGAGACACTAACCGGATTCAAGACAGAAAATTGACCGCCTGATACCGCTTCCTTTGCCTGTTTTATCTTGCGGTTGATTTCTTTGTGAGAGGGTCGATCCATAACCATTATGGTATCAATTGATACCTTTTGTCAACAAAAAAATTATTAGGACTGAGGGCTGGACTTATTGAGGCTTCCAATTCTACCAATGACCCTGATGACTGTTATTTTTTAGGCCCATTCTATCTAAAGCAACAGATTAGTCAAGGCTTCAGTTCTGTAATCTGAAAGAAACAGGAATGGTTCTGGGGGCTGATTTCTGTTCCCCCTATGAAGATAGCGGGCCATCTATTCAGGTGTGTTCAAGAATGGACTGACTTGATGGTCCTTGAATTACCGTTGACCCATTATTTTTTCATGAGCTGGATGACTGCTTTTTCGAGGCCGTCGAGGGTGAGCTCAAACATGGGGAAGATTTCCTGAATGTGGAGGATGGTTCTGGTGTAGGGCCAATCTCCCTGGGGCACCGGATTGAGCCAGACTGAGTGGGGGAAGGTTTGGGCAATGAACTGGAGCCTCATATAGCTTGGCTTTCCTGATCTCTCACCGACATAGATGGAACCGTCCGTGGACATCAGTTCATAAGGGGCCATGCTTGCATCCCCAACAATGATAAATCTTGTCTCAGGATCGAGACGAACCAATTCATCCACAGAAAAAGGTTTGAACCGTCTCTGGGGGTCTTCCCATAGGTGGTCATAGATCGTATTGTGATAATAGAAGGTTTTTAAGTCTTTAAACTGTGACCGCGCATAGTTGAAGAGAGTCTGGACCATTCCTATATAAGGGTCCATGGACCATCCGCCATTATCTATTGCGAGAATTACCTTGAGCCGATCTCTCAGGCTTTGATCGAATATGATCTCGATCTCGCCCGCATTTTTCATCGTTTCGTAAATCGTCTTTTCAATATTGACCCTGTCCTTGGGGCCATGGGGGACCATGTTCCTTAAACGTTTCAGGGCTTCTCCCATCTGAGCTTCGGTGAGCGGGCCATCCTGGGAATAGTCCCGGTACCTTCGTTCCATTGCCACTTTGACCGCTGACTTATTTCGGGAAACACCTCCAACCCGCATTCCACCAGGATGATATCCTGAATGGCCTACGGGAGAAGTCCCTCCTGTTCCGATCCATTTGCTTCCACCATGGTGGGCTTCGGTCTGCTCTTTTAAGCGATCGAGGAAATACTGGATAAGCTCTTCGGGGGTCAATTTACTTAGATCTTCCTCCTTGATGCCGAGGAGATTTGCCAGTTCTTTTGGGTTTTTCAGCCATTCTTCGAGAAGAGAACGGGCGACTTCCGAGAGTTCGACAATATCCGGTTCCTTTAACTCGACTCCCTGGAAGCGATGGGCAAAGACCTGGTCATAGAGATCGAAGTATCTTTCGCTCTTTACGAGAATCGAGCGGGCAGCCGTATAGAAGTCATCCACAGAATTGACCAGCCCCATATTCAGGGCTTTTTGAAGCCTTAAAAATGAGGTCGGCGAAACAGGAATGCCCACTTTTTTGAGTAGGTAGAAGAAATCGACGAACATAATCTACCGATGGAATAATGGAATAGTGGAATATTGGAATATCTGTTTAATAATTCCGAAATCCACAATCCGAAATCCGCAATCTATTTATTAGGCTCTAAACCTTGTTACGGCATTTTGGGCTACGACATAGTCAGGGCTTTTCTTATAGAGAACGCCGAGATAGGGGACCTCCCCCTTGACCAGATCCTTCACCCGAAAATCGGGATCCGATCTCAATGCCCTGATCCAGTTGATCAATTCTCTGGTCGCGGGTTTCTTTTCAACTCCCTTGATCTCTCTGAGGCGATAGAATGTCCTGATAGCGCTTTCCAGCAGCTCTTTATCAATATCGGAGAAATGGACCGACACAATCCTTCTCATCATGTCAGGCTCAGGGAAAGCGATGTGATGGAAATTGCACCGTCCCAGAAATGGGTCGGAAAGGTCTTTTTTGGCATTGGAGGTGATGATAATCACCGGCCGGTTTTTAGCCTTCATGGTTTTGTCGATTTCAATGATGTCAAACTCCATCTGGTCGAGCACATCGAGCATGTCATCCTGAAAATCGGTATCCGCCTTGTCAATTTCGTCAATTAAGAGGACCACCCTTTCCTCTGATACGAAGGATTGTCCGATTTTACCCATCCGGATATATTCTTCGATGTTACTCACATCCCTTTTCGAATCTCCAAAGCGACTATCGTTGAGCCGGGTAAGGGTATCATACTGATAGAGAGCATCGATCAGCTTCATGCTTGATTTGACATTGAGAACAATCAACCTCATATGGAGGGCTTCGGCAATGGCATGAGCGAGCATGGTTTTGCCTGTTCCAGGCTCTCCTTTGAGCAGGAGGGGCATTTCAAGTGCCATTGAGATGTTAACGATTTTGGCGAGTTCTTCATCGAGCACATACTTTGAACCGCCTGTAAATTTTTTGTTTTCATTTGCTTGTTTCATCGACTCAACTCCTTTTGGGATCCAATCCTGTGAAATATTTTACATCACATCATAACCACTCTTACCCCATGTTTCAACCCAGATTTAGGGATTTCCTTGCATAAGGCATGGAAATTTGTTTAAACTTTTACCTATGTTCACCCTCAGCATCGAACACCGATGGTGGTTAACCCTGAATATTTCGATTGGCATCTTTATGTCCACACTCGATGCTAGCATTGTCAGCATCTCTCTACCCACGATCGTTCAATCGTTGAATACCAATATAAAGACTGTGGCATGGGTGATGATGGCCTATCTGATCATCATCACAGGGTGTCTGCTTTTGATGGGGAAATTGGCTGATCTCTTCAGCCAGAGAAGGATCTACTGGTTAGGTTTTTTAACCTTTACCATCGGGTCTGGACTCTGCGGTTTTTCTCACACCATCTATTTCCTGATTGGGGCAAGAATGATTCAGGGCTTTGGAGCATCTGCATTGATGGCGATCGGCCCTGCGATCATCACAAGCGCGTATCCTGAGAAAGACCGGGGGCAAGCCCTGGGGATGCTTGGTTCCATTGTCTCCCTGGGATTTATCACCGGTCCACTGATCGGAGGGTTTTTAGTTGAGCACTTAGGGTGGCGATCCATCTTTCTGATCAACCTTCCTATTGGTATTGCCGGGACCCTGCTTTCTTCAAAAGTGTTAAAGGGAGATCGAAAAACAGCTTCGCAGCAAATTGACCTTCTGGGCGCGCTCCTCTTCTTCCTTTTTGTCACCTCACTTCTGCTCTTTCTGAATCGAGTGGGATGGGAATCCACACCTCTGTTCTGGGCCTGGATTGTATTAGCCCTGGTCTGCCTTGGATTATTTCTCATCACAGAATATCGTTCTTCTTCTCCGCTGGTGGATTTGAGGATTTTTAAAAACCAATCCTTCCTGTCCTCTCTTGGGGCAAGCTTTTTTTCCTTCTGGATGAATGGCGCCCATAACTTCGTTCTCCCTTTCTTTCTACAGATGTTTTTAGGATATTCTCCTTCCAAGATGGGCATGCTCATCTTTCCGGTAGCCCTGGTGGTGATGGTGATTGCACCTATCGGTGGAAGGATTTCGGATCGGATCGGCGTTAGAATTCCCACAACCCTTGGTTTGATAGTTACCTCTCTGACCATATTCTCTTTTGTGTTCCTTAGGGAAGGGGCGAGTGATTATGAAATCTTAGTAAGACATGTGATCCTTGGAGTAGGAATCGGATTTTTCAACCCGGCCAATAATAGTGCCATCCTGGGATCGCTTCCCAAGACCCACGTGGGTGTTGCTTCGAGCTTTTTAGCCCTGGCGAGGAATTTGGGAATTGTCATTGGTGTGGCCTTTGCGGAGATGGTTGTGGCCTTAAAAACTTCCGGGGCACCGGAAGCAATCAAAGGCCCCTCTCTTGAAGGCATTCAGGATGTCTGGCAGATACTTTTAGTGATTGGTCTGATCGCTATTTTTCTCTCCTGGAGAAGGGGAGAAAAGGAGGTGTCTTTATGAAAAAAGCAGGGGGAGATTATGAAAAATATTTGCCGGGCGTGAGCAGAAGAGAGATGTTGAAGATCATGGGGGCAGGGGCGATCGGTGCCTTGCTCCCCGGTGCGAGACGCGGGGAAAGTTCTGAGGTGTTTTCAACATCCGGAGGAGGAGGGCTGATCTTTCTCGTAGGGGATGGGATGCCCCTGGGTGTCATCAAGGGGATGCACCAGGTCAGGACGAGGGTTTATGGAGATAAGGGGACGAATTTTTATTCGAGGATGAAAGATCCCAATTCTGTGGTCGGTTACATGTCCACGGACAGCCTTTCAAGCATTGTAACGGATTCTGCCCCTGCGTCGGTTACCTGGTCCACTGGAGTTAAAACATTAAACAGAGTGCTGGCCTCCCTTCCGGATCGCAGGCCGCTTAAAACCATTATGGAACTTGTCAAAGAGCAAGGCTATGGATGCGGTCTGGTGACGACAACAAGGGTAACCCATGCAACCCCGGCAGCATGGGTATCGCATCAATTGCAGAGGGATGCTGAAGATGAGATCGCTATGGATTTTCTAAAGTTCAAGCCGGAAGTCCTCATGGGCGGCGGCAGCAGGTTTTTCGACTCCTCGAGGAGAAAAGACAAAAATGATCTTTTTAAGGCCTTCACCGATTCAGGCTACGATGTGGTGAGAGAGAAGGCCAATCTTCTTTCAACAGAGCTCCTTTCCTCTTCCAAACCCATTTTAGGCATCTTCAGCTCCTCGCATATGAGCTATTATTTGGACAGACTCAATCAACCCGAACTGGGGAAGAAGCAGCCAACACTGCCGGAAATGACGAGGATTGCCTTGCAGAAACTTTCAAGAAATCCAAAAGGATTTATCCTTCAGGTGGAGGCTGGGAGGATAGACCATGCCAATCATTCGAATGATGCCTGGGCAGCGATCCTCGATACTTATGAGCTCGATCTGATATTGGGTGTCATCGATGAGTATCTCAAAGTCAATCCTAAAACTCTGGTCATCGTCACCTCCGATCACGGGACTTCAGGCTGGGGGATCAATGGCACGGGCCCTGAATATAATGATTCCACCGAAGCGTTGAAGAAATATCAGACCATCAAGGCTTCCTTCGAATTGATCAAGACACGCTTGAAAAAAGAGATGACGCCGGCGGAGATCAAAGATATCTTCGAGCATTTCACTACTTTCAGGATCACGGATGAAGAGGCTTCCACGATCCAGGCTGCGATGCAGCCCGATTATAAACCCTTCCCCGGAGACTACGTGATTCAACCGGATGCCGTGATGGGAGAGATCCTGGCCCATAGCCTCTATCCAAAAAGAAGGGGTGCGATGGTGGAGGGTCAGGCTGTTATCCGAAGAGGGAACGTGGGATTTACATCGACCAATCATACTGGGGAAGACCAGATCATTCTCTCCTTTGGCCATAAGGCAAACCAGTTGGACCTGAACAGGCATGTGGACAATACATATCTCTTCACGGCGATGTGTAAATTCTTTGGGATTCAACACCAGAATCCGACGATGACCGAGGAAGAGGCAAAACCTTTCATCAAAACCGCTTCCCTGGAAGAATGGAGAAGGCACATGGAGTTGCATATTGCTTGATTTCTCCGGAGATTGAAAGGGGGCCATTTTACAAAAGGGAAAAGTTTTAGGTATAATGGAAATAAGAGTTATGAAAAATATATTTTGGGTCAGATCAATTCAAGAACTCTAACGGTAAGGGTAACGAGGTCCGTTTCGGTTATCGGTAACGGTTAGGTAATAATTAATAGACGATCACCGTAACCTTTACCCATTGACCTTTTACAAAACCAAAGGAGAGAGCCAGTGAAACGTCCGGACGGAAGGAAGTTAGAGGCTTTAAGGCCATTGAAGATCACAAGAAATTATATGAAGCATGCCGAGGGGTCGGTCCTGATTGAGATGGGAGATACAAAGGTGATCTGCTCGGCCAGTGTGGAAGAGAGGGTGCCACCCTTTCTAAGAAATACAGGGAAGGGATGGGTTACGGCAGAATATTCAATGCTTCCCCGCTCAACCAATACCCGAACGCCAAGAGATACGGGGAAAGGAAGCGGCCGAACCTTTGAAATCCAGAGACTGATCGGCCGTTCACTGCGGTCAGTGACCGATCTCACCGGATTCGGAGAAAGGTCCATCTGGATTGACTGCGATGTGATTCAAGCGGACGGAGGAACGAGAACCGCTTCCATCACCGGAGCCTATGTGGCGCTGGTTGATGCCTTTCGAATAATGGTTGAGAAAGGGTTGATTAAAAAGATTCCTATCCAGGACTCTGTCGCCGCAGTGAGCGTCGGGAAGGTGGGCGGGGAAATACTGCTCGATTTAAATTATGCGGAGGACTCCCGGGCAGAGGTGGATATGAATGTGGTGATGACCGGCTCCGGAAAATTTATAGAGGTTCAGGGCACGGCAGAGAATGCTGTCTTTTCAAAAAAAGAGATGGATCAATTGATCCGGGTTGCAGAAAAGGGAATTAAAAAACTGACAATATTTCAGAAAAAAATGCTTGAAGGAGAAGAGTAATCAACCCAAAAGGATTAGAACTGATTGTAGCGACAAGAAACCCGGGGAAGGTAAGGGAGATTCGCAGCGTTTTAAAAGGGTTCGGATTTCGGATCCTTGGATTGACCGATTATAAGGATCTTCCTGAAGTAGAAGAGGATGGAAGCAGTTTCATTGAAAACGGATTGAAGAAGGCTCGTTTTTATTGTCAGTTTCTTGGAAAATTAACCATTGCAGATGATTCAGGATTGGAAGTCGATGTTTTAGGTGGGAACCCTGGCATCTATTCAGCCCGTTATGCTGGAATCAGGGCATCGGACCAGGAGAATCGGAAAAAACTCCTGAAGGAAATGGTAGGCATTCCGGTTTCAAAGAGGGGAGCGGCGTTTAAATGCGTGATTGCGATGGTATCACCGGAAGGATGGGAGTTGGTAGCCGAAGGATCATGCAGAGGGAGAATAGGATTTAAGGAGGTCGGGAAAAGGGGATTCGGATATGATCCCATCTTCGTTCTTCCACGATATGGGAAGACGATGGCTCAACTCAGCCTCGAAGCGAAAAACAAGATAAGTCACAGAGGCAAAGCCTTAAGGAAACTGAAAAAGGGTTTAAAGAATTTCACTGGCTTATGACCTGTTGGAATATTTTGAGGGATGTGTTAAAGAAATCTAAGGCCAATTGTTATTTGCTCATTTGGACATTGGTCAATTGGTTATTATTTGGAAATTGGAATTTGGTGTTTGGGATTTGATTTATCCATCGGGGCGTAGCGCAGCCTGGTTAGCGCATCCCGACTGTGTGTCGGGAAGGTCGGCCGTTTCGGCGAGTGAGGAGCAAGCCGCAGATTTGTGATTATGATTTGAAGTGTCGGGGCGTAGCGCAGCCTGGTTAGCGCGCCTGCCTTGGGAGCAGGAGGTCGGCCGTTCAAATCGGCTCGCCCCGACCATTCTTTATAAGAATAAGTAATCAGTTATCGGTGACCAGTGAGCAGTTAAACCAATTGAATCCTTCAAACCTCTTTTAACCAAATAAATAAACCTAAAAATTTCCTCCCTCTCCTCAACCATGCACAAAATGTCGATTTAATGGGAAAAAATCGAACAACATTTTAGTAAAATGGGAGAAAATGGGCAACTCCCGACAACTTAACAAAGTCAAAAATTTCTTATAGTTAGAAGTGGTTCGTGATGAAATATTTCCCAACCTATTGATTTTGGTATGTTTTTTGCTATTTATTACTTGTTATGAAAGAGAGTGATAAGAAAAGGATAATTCTTCTTCTCAGATGGGGTGCTATTATCGTCACCTCTTATCTCATCCTTCTTGGAAGGGGGAAGGTCGCAGACCCAAATTTAAGTCACCTTCTTGTTTTGGGTTACATCCTTTCAAATATTATTATAGCCTTCTTACCTGATAGGTGGTTTTCGAGTCCGAAGTTCTTTTATCCCTTAGTCATTGGGGATACGGGGCTTATCTTAATCGGAATGTATCTTTCCGAGAAGATGGTCACCGATTTTTACCTCGCCTTTTTCCTGATCATCATCTTTGCATCACTGAGTCGAAATTTTAGGCTATTAATGTTCATCGGAGGTGCGACTGCCCTCCTCTATGGATTTCTTCTCTATTCATGGGGGCTTTTATTTTCGGATGAGGGCAGTAGCTATGCCCTCCGCATTCCCTTTATCTTCATCATGACAGCCTTTTATGGTTATCTCGTTAAAACATTAACCAGAGAGAAGCATCAGGAGCTGAGCATTTCAGAGGACAAGTACCGGGGTCTCTTTGAAAATGCAAATGAGGGGATTCTGATTCTAAAAAGTCCGTCATTGCAAATAGCGGATGTGAATCGAGAGGCAGAGAAGACAACCCATTATCATAAGGATGAACTATTGGGAAAGGGGGTTCTTGATCTTTTCGGTCCGGAGGCGATTGAGAAGACAAAGGTTTATTTGGATGGAGTCGTTGAAAAGGGAGAGGGCAGGATTGAAGGTCTTTCTTTAAGACAAAAGGAAGGCGATTTCTTCGAAGCCGATATATCCATCAAGAGGATTGAATTGGGTGAAGAATCTTTCTTCCAGATGATCTTTAGAGACGTCACTGAGAAGAGGAAACTTGAAAGAAAGATCATTGAGAGCAAGAGGAACCTGGAGGCCATTTTCGACGGCATCGGAGACCAGCTTTCCATCCAATCTCCTGATTTTTCAATTCTCCGTGTGAATAAAGCCGTCACGGCGAGACATGCTGCTACCTTTCAAGGGCTGATTGGAAGAAAATGCTACGAGGCCTATTATCAAAGAACCTCTCCCTGTGAGGGTTGCCCTTTGCAGGTGACGGTTGAGACTAAGCAACCGGCATCGGCCATTCTTAAATTTCCGGAAGCAGAAAGGGTTCAGCAGATATTTTCGTATCCTGTGTCAGACGAAAAAGATAATTTACTCTACCTCATCGAATATGTGAAAGACGTTACCGAGGAACAAAAGCTCCAGGAGCAACTCGTTCAATCGGAGAAACTGGCTGGAATAGGCATATTGGCTTCAGGGGTGGCCCATGAGATCAATAATCCTCTGAGTGGGATTATTGGGATGGCTGAGATTGCTCTGGAGGAAGAGGATCCATCCAAGCAAAAGGATTATTTGATGGATATCCTGACCTGCGGGCAAAGAATCGGTGAGATTGTCAACGGCTTGCGGTCCTATTCACGAACCGCCAAGAAAGAGGAGTTGGGTGCAGTCGATCTTCAAGAGGTTCTTGAAACTTCATTGAAGATGGTTCAACTTACGACGAAATCTGCCTCCGTGGAAGTGATTAAAAAATATCAGCCTATTGAGAAGATAAAAGCCAATCCAGGCGAAATTCAACAGGTGTTTACCAATTTGATTACCAATGCCTTTCAGGCGATGAATGGGAGGGGAAACAAGTTGACTCTTTCCAGTAGGTCACTCAAAGATTTTGTTGAGATAAAAATAGGTGATAATGGAGTCGGGATTCCGGCCCAATCTGTTAAAAAGATTTTTGATCCTTTTTTTACGACGAAAAAGATGGGCGAAGGGACAGGCCTGGGGCTAAATATCGTCTACCGTATCGTCACTAAATATGAAGGAACGATTGAAGTTGATAGCACAGAAGGTGTGGGTACCCAATTTACCTTAAAATTTCCAAAATGGAGGGATGAAAGATGAATAAACGGATTTTGATTGTTGACGATGAAGAGGTGATCCGGAAGTTTCTAAAAATCCATCTGACCAAGCTGGGATATGAAGTGATAGAGGCTGTAGATGGAGAAAAGGCATTAAAAAAGTTGGACGAAGGGAAACCCGACCTGATCATCTGTGATGTCATGATGCCTAACAAGAATGGCTGGGAAGTCGTAAGAGAAGCTAAAACCAACCCTAAGACAAGCGATATTCCAATCATTCTTCTTACGGCTAAAAATGATGATGTCGATATGTTCAAAGGGTATGAATTAGGAGCCAATTACTATATGACCAAACCCTTTACCAAAGAACAACTCTTTTCCGGACTAAAATTAATGTTTGAGAGGACAGCGTAAATAAATTTCTTTTTCTTTTAAAAAGTTATCCTCTTAAAGATCAAGCCTCTTTACACCCGCCTAATTAAGTCTTATAATTTGCCTTGAATAAAATTCAGGGAAGTCATATATTTAGACGCCAAGCGCCTGTAGCTCAGATGGATAGAGCTACGGACTTCTAATCCGTGGGTCGGGGGTTCGAATCCCTCCAGGCGCGCCATGCATGACATAGAAACCAATGCAAATTGTAAAATTAGCAATGCAACGTTAGCAATGGGACCTGTTTCTTAGATTCTTAATTGCTAATTGATTATTGTTCATTGGCCATTTTGCGATGATCTTTTCGGTGGTGAGTGTAGCTCAGTCGGATAGAGCACTGGGTTGTGGCCCCAGTGGTCGAGGGTTCGAGTCCCTTCACTCACCCCAAATGCGCCCGTAGCTCAGCTGGATAGAGCGTCGGACTTCGAATCCGCAGGCCGTCCGTTCGAGTCGGACCGGGCGCGCCACGCACCACATAGGGTGCATGGCTGCCCTGAACTCAGCGTAGTTCAGGGCGCCAAGAAACTTATCATTGATAATGATTAAAAGGCACCTCCTTGAAGCGAAGCAGAAACAAATCTGATATGCTTCAGGGAAAGAATCTCAATCTTAGCCCAGGAGGTGCCGTATGGAATTGTACTGTGGAATGGATTTGCA
>VGRY01000025.1 GCA_016875195.1 Deltaproteobacteria bacterium | reverse complement strand
CAATCCAAAAGGCCGGTCTGCATCATGATTTGTCTCCTTATTTTCCATTTCGATGCCAGACCATAACATACTGATGGTTAGATTGGTATAGGTTGATAGTAAATATCGTTAATTTTTAGAGGAACCCTTAATTTATAAATTAAAAGGTGGGAAAGAGGATCGTGTATATGAATGCCAAACTGATAGGATTGAGAAGCAGAATGAAGAAATGAGAAAAATACTTCTGAGTTTGAGGGGGTGAAGGCAGAAGGAAGTATATTATGGACACAAAATAAGGGTAAAAAACGGAATGAGTAAGTAATAATTTAGCGTCAAAAATACTCAAAGGCTTCTTCAACCTCAATCATCTTATCCAGCTATACCCAACTTTTCAGAGTAACAGAGAAGGAAAATCGTTTAAAATAGGTTATAATGGTTTACAAATCCTCTGAAAGGTTTCTCTATCCTTTACATGCCGATTTGAGAAAGACACCCTATTTTTAAACATCCATCCATGAAACACATACGAAATTTCAGCATCATCGCACATATTGATCACGGAAAATCAACACTGGCAGACCGCCTCATTCAATATGCCGGAGTCATTGAAGAACGAAAATTCAAAGACCAGATCCTGGATAGCATGGACATCGAACGCGAGCGGGGCATCACGATCAAAAGCCAGGCCATCACCCTACCCTATCACGCCAGTGACGGAGAAGAGTATGTCCTCAATCTGATCGACACGCCAGGCCATGTGGATTTCTCATACGAGGTCTCTCGTTCCCTTGCCTCCTGCGAAGGAGTGCTCCTTCTGATTGATGCAGCGCAAGGGGTTCAGGCACAAACCATCGCCAATCTCTATCTCGCCATGGAAAACAATCTTGAGATCATCCCGGTCATCAATAAGATTGATCTCCCCACAGCGGATGTGGACCGTGTGCTCGATCAGATTGATTCGGAATTGGGGCTTGACCCATTCGGGGCTTTAAAATGTTCCGCCAAGGAAGGAATCGGAATCGAAGAGATTCTGGAAGCTATTGTCCATCGAATCCCCCCTCCAAAAGGAGACCCTGAGGGACCGTTAGCCGCTTTGATCTTCGATGCCCAGTATGATCCTTTTCGTGGAACAGTCATCCATTGCCGGGTCTTTGATGGGACCGTCAAACCTGGAGATTTGGTTCGTTTCATGTCCAATCAGGCAACTTATAAGGTGGAGGAGGTGGGACGGTTCCTTCTCAGCAGAGAAAAGCGGGAGAGCCTCTCCGCTGGAGAGGTGGGTTATATTTTTGCAGGCGTGAAGACCGTATCGGATGTTCATATCGGCGATACGATTACATTCGATGAGCGCCCCTGTGAAAAGCCCCTGTCCGGCTTTAAAGAGTTCAAACCCGTTGTTTTCTCCTCCATCTATCCTATCGCTCCCGAAGACTATGAAGACCTGGCCGTTGCCCTTGAAAAATATAAGTTAAATGATGCGGCTTTCGTCTATCAGAAAGATTCATCCATTGCTCTGGGGCAGGGATTCCGGTGTGGATTTCTCGGTCTCCTTCATCTCGAAATTGTCCAGGAACGGGTGGAGCGGGAATATGATCTTTCCATCATCCTCTCTGTTCCGAGCGTCCGTTACCGGTTTACATTGAAGGACGGATCCACCCCTTTTGTAGATAATCCTGCTTATTATCCGGATCCCATCTCCATTGAAAAAGGAGAAGAACCCTATATTCGTGCTACTCTGCTCATGCCGGAAAGATATCTGGGCGCTGTCATAAAACTCTGCATGGAGAAGCGGGGCGAGAAATCAAAGCTCAACTATCTGGGCCCGGGCCGTGTGGAGTTGATCTACGAGATGCCTCTGGCCGAGGTGATCTATGATTTTTATGATCGTTTCAAATCGATCACCCAGGGATACGGTTCTTTTGATTACGAGGTTCTGGATTACAGGGAAAGCAATCTGGTCTTAGTGGATATCCTGGTCAACGGAGAAAAAGTGGATGCCCTGTCGCAGATTGTCAATCGCGATCAAGCCCGTCCCCGAGCCCTCAGGGCCTGTGAACGATTGAAGGAAGAAATTCCCAGGCAGATGTATAAAATAGCAATTCAGGGCGCCATTGGAGGGGAGATCATAGCCCGCACCACGATCTCTCCTTTCCGCAAGGATGTGACAGCAAAGTGCTACGGCGGCGATATCACGCGTAAGCGGAAGCTTCTCGAGAAACAGAAAAAAGGTAAAAAGAGGATGAAGACTATCGGATCGGTTTCCATCCCCCAGAGCGCCTTTCTTGCCGTATTGAAATCGGACACGGATAACTAAAAAGAAGGTCGAGGTTAAGGCTTAGGTTAGGACCTCTATTCTTCTCAACCTCACCCTTAACCTTAACCTCAGCCTCAACCTTAATCTGATTTAAATATGGACTCTGCAAAAAACTCTGGTCTTTACATCCATATTCCCTTTTGTCTGAGCAAATGTCCTTATTGTGATTTCTATTCGTCCACCTCTATTCCTTCCATCCCTGATTTTCTGGATGCTCTTTTCAAGGAGATGGAGAGGTATGGCCACCGGTTCGATCCTTTTGATACGGTCTATCTCGGCGGTGGAACCCCATCGCTTCTCAGCCCTAAGCAATTAGAAGACATCTTGATGAATGGAAGGAAGAACTTCCATCTGATATCGAACGCCGAAATTACCCTTGAGGCAAATCCGGCTGATCTTAACCAATCTCTTCTTGAATCGATCCTCGAGATTGGATTCAACCGAATCAATATCGGAATTCAGTCTTTTGACGAGAAAGTTCTCGACTTTTTAGGAAGAAGGCATTCTGTCAGGCAAGCTATTTCAGCTATCGAGGCTTCAAGGAAAGCTGGGTTTCATAACATTGGGCTCGATTTGATCTATGGTATCCCTGGTCAGGATATGGCCTCATGGTTTGACACACTAAAGCAGGCCGTTGCCTTTTCACCAGAGCATCTCTCCTGTTATCAATTAACGTTCGAACCGAAAACACCATTAGGAAGAAGGTTCCAGGCAGGGGAATTTTCTGTCCCTGGAGAAGAATTGCAGTACGAATTTTTTATGAAGACATCTCAATTCCTTGAGCATGCCGGATATATTCATTACGAGGTATCGAACTTTGCAAGAGGAATGGAATACTCCTCACGACACAATCAAAAATACTGGGACCATTCCCCTTATCTCGGTCTGGGCCCTGCAGCCCATTCCTTCCAGGGAAATCAACGGTGGTGGAACCATCGCTCCCTCGATCAGTACCTCGCTTCGGTCCATGCTGGAAATCCTCCTGTCCTGGAAACAGAGAGTCTGACCAAGGAACAGTTCCAACTGGAAGCACTCTATCTCGGCTTGCGAACGAAAAAAGGAATCTCGCTCCAAGACTTTAAAGTCCGGTACGGCTTGGATCTTCTCTGCGCAAAGCAGAACATCTTGGAAAAATTAGAGGAAGAAGGTCTCATCTCCATTCAGGATGGCCGCCTCCACCCCACTCCAACCGGCCTTGCCATTACTGATAGCCTCGCTTTAATTTAGCCAATTGAAGAAACTCTATAACAATGATATATTCACTAAACCTGAGGGTCCAAGATGGGTGTTATGAGTGAAACAGAACTCCTCAAAGAAGTCGAAGCGCTCCGCCGCAGGGTCACAGAACTTGAGCATTGCGAGGAAACACAGAAACTAAAAGAACAAATATTCCTTGATCTCCTGAATGCCACCGAAGAAGTCGTGATCCTTATCGATCGGGAAGGAATGATCCTCGCCGCCAACAAAAATGCGGCCCATCTTTATGGGGTCCCTCTGGAAACCCTCTCCGGCGCCTCCATCTATGACTTGATTCCCGGGGATCGTATCAAAAGCGGTAAAGAAAAGGTTAAAACCGTCCTCGAGACAAGGAAGCTGGTGCGATTCGAGGGAAAGCTTGAAGAAAAGGTGTTCGAAAATTGGTTCTACCCTGTCCTGGGGAATGGACCCGAGGTCCAAAGAATTGCCATTTACGTCCGGGATATTACCGAACGTAAACGACTTCAAACGATATTAAAACAGACTGAGGAACAGTATAAGAAGATCTACGAGAATGCCATCGAAGGGATTTTTCAGATAGATCCGGCTGGAAACTTGGTCAGCGCCAACCCATCCCTGGCCCAAATCCATGGGTATGATTCACCTCAAGACCTGATCCAAACCATAAAGGATATACGCTCCCTGTATGTCAATCCGGAGGATCACCAACGTTTAATCCAGCTTCTCTTTCAGGAGGGCGCCGTTCAGAACTACGAAGCCAAAATGGTCCGCAAGGATGGGAGCCTTCATTGGATCTCAACCAACGTGAGGCTGGTCAGAGATACTCAGGACAAGCCTCGGTACTACGAAGGCACCATGATGGATATCACTCACCGGAAAATGGCCGAGGAAGCCTTCGCTGAAAGCGAAGAGCGTTACCGGACAGCCATCGAACATTCCAACGATGGCGTCGCTATCATCCAGGGTGACCAGCTCCAGTATGTCAACAAAAGGTATGTGGAGATCTTTGGCTATGGCAAGCCAGAGGAGATCATCGGGAAGCCTATCTCTCTTGTGGTCCATCCAGAGGATCAAGACAGAGTCATGACGATTAGCCAGAAAAGGCAGCGAGGAGAACCCGTTCCTTCCCGATATGAGTTCAAAGGCATAACAAGGGATGGCAAGGTTGTCTTTATCGAAGTCTCTGCAACCAGCATTGTCTATCGTGGAAACCATGTCTATCTCGTTTATTTAAGGGATATTTCAGCACGAAAAGCAGCCGAAGAAGTCTTACGGAATGAGCGAAACCGATTTCAAATCCTCTCGGAAAGTGCACCTTTCGGAATCATCATGATTGACAGGGAAGGCGTCTTTCAATACATCAACCCCAAGTTCAGGGAGTTATTTGGTTATGAGTTAAACGAAGTACCCAATAGCAGGGAATGGTTCAGAAAGGCATTTCCGGATTCGAAATTGAGGAAAGAATTGATTTCGACCTGGATCGGTTATCTGAGAAGCACAAGCCCGGGAGAAAAAGTCCCAAGAACGCTTCCCACCACCTGTAAGGATGGAACGCAAAAGATCATCCATTATATCCCGGTCCGACTCGCTACGGGCGAATACATTGTGACCCATGAAGATGTGACCGAACGCATCCGGGCCCATGAGTCGCTGCTAAAATCCCACCAGGAGCTTGAGCATCTGAACCGGGCAAAGACAAAGGCGGTCCATCATATCTCCCATGAACTGAGAACACCGCTCTCTGTGATCCAGGGTAATATTCGGCTCCTGAAACAGAAGCTGAATAGTCTACCCACGGACGAAACTATCCCGAAGATCATCGACATGCTGGAACGAAACCTTTCAAGATTGTCTGATATATCGAGAGAAACGGATGAAATCTTCAGAATCTCACAGGAGCTTGAAGCAGGTGTCCTTCTCGACAATCTCGAAAGGCTCTCGCAACGAATCGAGGATTTTCCAGACATCCCGCCAGCCATCCGGGCACACTTCGATACACTCAAGGCGTGGTTCAATCAATATCAGACTGGAAATGCTAAGATCTTCGAATCCATCCGCCTCTATCCGTTTCTGCTCGATACGCTCGAAAAGGTCAAACATTTATCGCGCGACCGAAAGATCCGATTTCTGGTGGAAGGCCAGCATCATCTCTTTGTGCTAATGGATCCTCTTATTCTTCAAAATGTTCTGGAGGGTCTCCTCAGGAATGCCGTGGAAAATACCCCGGACGGGGGAACCATTCGCCTGGGGATTGAACAGAAGAATGATAAAATCATGCTTCATATTGCTGATGAAGGCGTCGGCATTACAGAAGAAAATCAGGCTTATATCTTCGATGGACTCTTTCATACAAAAGACACAGAACTCTATGCCTCGAAGAAACCCTACGATTTTGGTGCCGGTGGAAAAGGATTAGATCTCCTCCGGATGAAGGTCTACAGTCAACGATTTGGTTTTGACCTCTCCATGAAAAGTAAGCGGTGTATTCATATCCCAACGGAAAGAGACCTCTGCCCTGGAGATATTGCCAGATGCCCTCATGTAAAGGATACCAAAGGGTGTGCGGCCTCCGGAGGAGCCACGTTTACCATCACCTTTCATCCCCGAAAGGCAGACCAGCCTGCCCACATTTGAAAAGGAATACACTAGGAATCTTTAGGCAAGATTCAGAATGTCATGTGGTACCTGTTTTTTTTCTTTTCGATTTGAATAAAACAGGTGGATATCCCCGTTTAAATGAATAAAGAAAGCAGAATGGAGGTGATCACATGGATAAAAAAATGATTTTTCTCGTAAGCCTATTTCTGGTTGGCTTAATGCTTTCTGGATGCGTCTGGTATGGGGGGTATGGTTATGACCATGGATACAGTCATGGTTACCGTTATGACTACGATGATCATCGTCATGATGGACATTCTCGATCTCATCACTGGGGCGATCATCATAGGACCTGGCGAGGACCAGGACACAGACCTCATCATCAGTGGTAAGATAAAAGACTAAGAAAAATAGCCTACAAATTTATCCTGTTCTTTCCTGCTAAGGGAGGCTCCGATGTGAGCCTCCCTTTTTTCCCTCTATTCATCCCCTTCTCACCATTGAAAATTGTCCTTAAATAATCATCAGTATCTGATTTTCTGTTGTTGATGGTGAACCCCGTTAGAAAGTTTTCAACTTTCTAACGGGAAAGCTCACGCCCCGATAGAAGCTAAGTGCTTCGATTCGCAAATACGGTCACGTATTCTTAAAGCTGAAAAGCAAAGCAAATGCTCACTCAGCACTAAGTCCTGAGTAGATAAATTCGTTACCGAATTTATGAATCGATGGACTAAGCTTCGCATGGGGCAAGCAGAGGGGCTCTCTAACGGGGTGAACTAAAGACAAAAAAATGCCTCCCCGGGTTGTGGGAAAAAAATTAGGAAAAAAGAGAGAAACTTTTCCCTTCTGATTTTTTCTCGTCGATAAATTCGAATAACCCGATAGAGCGGGAACAAAATCATGACAAAACCTCAATTGGCATGTATCTTGCTGAAATTATCTGTAGGATTTCATTTTAATGGAGGGATCGTTATGAGCACAAAAGAAAGGTCGCCGGTCATTTTAAGATCTTCTTATGATCAATTGAGGAAAAAGTGGATGGTCAGGTTTTTCTTTACCAATGTATTTTATCTCATCCTGTTAGGAACTTTGGGCCTTTGGGCCATTCAAAGCGGAAAGGCAAACGGGCTCTTTTCCCTGCAAAGGGATAATTTCAGTGAATATAAGACAAAAGAAAACATTTACTCCATATTGAGAAGCCATGGGGTCAGTTTAAGTCAGGGAATAGATATTGCTGAGGTGACTATCAGACAGTCAAATAATCTTGATCTTCCCATCTCTTTGATCTTAGCTGTCATGAAGAAAGAGAGTGTTTTTACCCCTTACGCTCTTTCATCACAAAATGCGATGGGACTGATGCAAGTTCACCCTATCACCTGGGAAGAGTATGTCGCAAAGCTAAAATTAAAAGTCTCCACCCATGCTGCTTTTGATCCTGTGACGAATATCATTGTAGCGACCCACGTACTTAAAGATTTGTTTGACTATTATAAAAGAACATCCAGATCGGAGGCGGATCTCTGGAATTCGGTATTATCAGCTTATTATGCGGGGAAAAATTCTTTTTCCCAGACCGGAATCACAGATTTGCATTTGAAATACATAGCAGATATTAGAAGATTTAAGGGCGAATATGATGAGATATTTTCAAATTGAATTTATTATTCTCCAATTGAAGGTGAGATGCTATCTGCTTCTGCTGAAACTGGAAAAATATCAAGACGCATCTCAAAAGATAGACCCTCCAGGATTTATCCTTTTTGTATAATCTTTCACCAAAATTTGTTTTCTAACTTCTTGTCAGATGCCGATATTTAATCCGGTGGGGTTGGTCTGCCGTCGCTCCAAGGCGACGCTTTCGGTCGGCCTCATATTCAGAGTAGTTCCCCTCAAACCAGACGATGGCGCTTTCACCCTCAAATGCCAGGATATGGGTGGCGATCCGGTCGAGGAACCAGCGGTCATGGCTGATCACAACCACCGAGCCACCAAAATTTTCAATGGCCTGCTCCAGAGCACGCAGGGTATCCACATCGAGATCATTCGTCGGTTCGTCCAGAAGAAGGACATTGGCTCCCTCTTTAAGCATCCGTGCAAGATGGACACGGTTTCGTTCCCCTCCTGAAAGAATCCCTACCTTCTTCTGCTGATCCGTACCTGAGAAATTGAAACGGGCCACATAGGCTCGAGAATTGACCTGCCGGCTGCCAAGTTGAATTGTATCCTTCTTCTCTGAGATCACCTCCCAGATGGTCTGCTCCGGATCCAGGATGTCTCGACTCTGATCCACGTAAGCCAATTTTACGGTTTCTCCTATCCGTATTGTTCCGGCATCAGGTTTCTCCTGATCCGTAATCAATCGGAAGAGTGTGGTTTTTCCAGCGCCATTAGGGCCAATGATTCCCACAATCCCGCCCGGAGGCAGAGAAAAGGAGAGATTCTCCATTAAAATTCTATCCCCGTAGGACTTGGTGAGATTTCCGCTTTCAACCACGACCTCACCGAGCCGCGGGCCCGGAGGAATATAGATCTCCAGCTCTTTGGCCACCATTTCGCTCTCTTTCCCAAGGAGGGTTTCATAAGAAGCGATTCGGGCTTTCGATTTTGCATGCCTTCCTTTCGGCGTCATCCGAATCCAATCGAGCTCCCGCTGCAGTGTTTTTTGACGCTCGCTCTCTGTCTTCTCCTCCTGCTTCAGACGATTCTCCTTCTGTTCAAGCCAAGATGAATAGTTTCCTTTCCATGGAATGCCTTCTCCCCGGTCAAGCTCCAGAATCCATCCCGCCACATTGTCTAAAAAGTAGCGATCATGAGTGACAGCAATAACCGTCCCGGAATACCGCTTCAAATGTTGTTCAAGCCATGCCACGGTTTCAGCATCGAGATGGTTGGTCGGCTCGTCCAGGAGTAAAATATCGGGCTTTCGAAGCAGAAGCCGACAAAGCGCCACACGCCTTCTCTCTCCGCCTGAAAGGACCTTTACGGGTGTCTCTCCGGAAGGACAACGAAGGGCATCCATCGCCATCTCAAGACGTGAATCAAGATCCCAAGCGTCGAGTGCATCGAGTTTCTCCTGCACCTCGCCCTGCCGCTCGATTAACCGATTCATCTCCTCCTCTGAAAGGGGCTCTGAAAACTTTTCACTGATCCGGTTGAACTCATTTAATAGATCAACCGTTTCCTGAACTCCTTCTTCTACAATCTCCCGTACTGTTTTGGTCTCATCAAGCTTAGGTTCCTGTTCCAGAAAACCAATAGTATAACCCGGTGACAGGATCGTCTGCCCATTGAACTCTTTATCTTCTCCTGCAAAAATGCGAAGTAATGAACTCTTTCCGGAGCCATTGGCGCCGATGACACCAATCTTGGCGCCGTAAAAATAAGAGATGGAGATATCTTTCAAAACCGGCCTCTTATCGTAGTACTTACTCACCCTCATCATGGTGTAAATGATTTTCTGTGATTCGTCTGCCATCTTGATGGATACCTCCTGCTTTTATCAGTAATTTTTTAGAGGGATGAAAACTTTAGGTCAAGGCTAAGGTAAGGGTGAGGACGCCGGTTTGGGCAAAGTAAATGGGTAAGGTGGATTTTAAAGACCAACTTCCTAACCCATTATAACGAAACTGGCTTCTTTGCCTTTACCTTTCGACCTTTGGCTTCACTTTTTAAAATAACTATCGCCACCTCACTTTGGGAGGTTGGCGTTGAACAAGGCCCGGGTATTTCATCTTCGTGTAGCCAAGGGCCATCGCGGAATAGCACCGATGGTCTCCCGGAATGTTCAGCCAGCGTTTAATCTTTGGAGCATGATTCACGGCGTTCACAAGAAGCCCATTAAAGCAGCAGCCGAGTCCCAGGGTATGCGCCATTAAAGAACAGTTATACAAAGCCACCGAACAATTAAAAGAAGACAAACTGTCCCATGATTCCGCATGGGTGATCATCACAACCGGCGCATGAAAAAAGAGCCGATCTTTCCCTCGCCCCATCTGCTCACGCAAGTAGGTCACTTTGGGAAGAGCCTCGTTTAGATATTCGACGGTCTTTTTCCCGGCAGCCAGAGAGAGAAAAAAGCGGCCTGTCCCACTTTTCACTCTCGAAAAAATCTTGTCATAAAAACTTTCTGTCATCATCCTTAGCTCTTTGATCTGATCTGTCGAGGTCAGCATCAGGTAATGGACATTCTGACTGTTCGAACCTGTGGGAGCATACCTTCCTGCGTCAAGAATTTTTTCCAGAATCTCTTTCGTAACCGGCTCGGCGGTAAAGTTCCGGATCGAACGCCTCTCTCGAATGAGAAGACCAAGCACCTCAGGAGATGTTGCCGGAACACCACCTCCTTTAGGATTTTTTTCAGGGAGTATTCCATGATAGAGGATGGCTTCGCTCGGACAGATTGCTCCACAGTGACCGCAACCAATGCACCAATCTCCTCTAACTACTTTAGACTTCTCTCCGGCCATCTCAAGCACGAAGCTCGGGCAGACCGCCACACATCGTTCGCAACCAATACACTGCTTTTCTATCACCTGAGGTGGGTTCACGTCCCGTTTTATCATTGAAAATTCCTCCAGCACCAATATTTAAATCTATTCAGAGTTAGAAATGCATATAATATTGCAACATTGCGCCCCCTATTACAATGATAAAAAAGAATATAGGCACCCCTAATTAGGTCTTGACTCTCTTCTTTCCTTCCTTTAGTCGGGATAAGGGGCATCAGGCAAGGATGGCTTATGAATTTGATATCCCTATGGGTTTCTACCACATAGAAATTAGGCCCATGGAGGAAATTCATGGGATTTGACAAATACCATAAAATCATTTAGTATTTTTCGATATTAATTTCGGAGGAGTACGATGTTTGCTGTATTGAAAACAGGTGGAAAAGAATACCGGGTCGCTAAGGGGGATGTGATCCGTGTGGAAAAACTGGAAGGGAATGTGGGAGATCAGGTGACCTTAAAAGACATCTTAATGGTCTCAGGGGATGGTCAGGTCCACGTTGGCGCTCCCAATCTCAATAATGCGATCATCACCGGTGAGATCGTACGTGAGGTCAAGGGGAAAAAAGTCCTCACCTACAAGATGAAGAAACGGAAGAACTACCGCCGGTTGAAAGGCCACCGCCAGACCTACACCTATTTGAAGGTAAATGATATCGCCATTAGTTAATAAAAAGGATTGGATATATTAATCAATAACCAAATCCCAAGCACCAATAACCAAATAATAATCAATGACCCAATGACCAAAATTTCGTTATTGGAATTTGGTGATTGGTTATTATTTGGAATTTGTGATTTGGTTATTGGAGCTTTAGTTTTTGGGAGGTTGTTATGGCACACAAGAAAGCAGGAGGAAGTTCTCGTAACGGCCGGGATAGCGCCGGGCAACGTTTAGGAGTGAAACGATTCAGCGGGCAGTCCGTCCAGGCAGGTAGTATCCTGGTCCGCCAGAAAGGCACCAGGATCTATCCCGGAGAGAACGTAGGCATGGGGAAAGATTTTACCCTTTTTGCTAAAATCGAGGGAATCGTCAAATTCGAGAACAAAGGAAACGATAAGAAACAGGTTAGCGTTTACATCTCCTGAACCATGTTAAGCTCAGGGTAAAACCCTGTACCCAACGCAGTGCAGGACTTTGCCCTGTACCCACTATGGCGCAGGAGCTCCCCTCGCCCGCAATGACCAATCGATAATGAAGTTTGTGGATCAAGTCAGAATCCAGGTGATAGCAGGCGACGGCGGAAATGGATGTGTCAGTTTTCGAAGGGAACGATATGTTCCCAAGGGAGGTCCGGACGGCGGTGACGGTGGAAAAGGTGGGGATGTGATCCTCCAGGCAGATGGTCAACTCTCAACCCTTCTCGATTTATCCTACCCCCAGAAGTTTCGTGCCCGAAAAGGTACCCACGGTAAAGGCAAAAATCAGACAGGAAAAAATGGTGAGGATTTGATCATACGGGTCCCGGTAGGTACACTTGTCCGGGATGATGAGAGCGATCAACTGTTGCAGGATCTTCTCTTCGATGGGCAACAATTCGTCGCAGCAGCTGGCGGCCGTGGAGGCAGGGGAAATGCACGATTTGCCACCTCAACACATCGCACCCCTCGCCATGCTGAAAAGGGCCATTCAGGCGAGGAACGGTGGCTGAAACTCGACTTGAAACTCCTCGCTGATGTGGGACTCATCGGTTTCCCAAATGCGGGAAAGTCAACCCTTCTCTCAAAAATATCCTCTGCCCGGCCAAAGATCGGAGATTATCCATTCACCACACTGGTTCCCAACTTAGGCGTGGTAGAGCGAGAAGAAGGCCGGGGATTTATTGTAGCCGATATCCCTGGATTGATCGAAGGGGCTTCAAAAGGAGCCGGGCTGGGGTTGACCTTTCTCCGGCATGTGGAGCGGACAACGCTTCTCGTCCATCTGCTCGATATTTCTGGGGAACCTATGCGCAATCCTTTGAAGGATTTTGACACCCTGAACAGTGAATTGAATGCCTATCATCCCATTTTAAGCGAGAAAATCCAGATCGTTGTGTTGAATAAGATCGACCTTCCCTCTGTTCGGGAGCGAGCTGCAGAGGTGAAGAGACAGTTCGATGAGATCGGACACCGGCTCTATACGATGTCGAGCAAGACAGGAGAGGGTGTAGATGAATTAATCCTTGCCATTTCGCTGGCACTGAGGTCCATCTCAAATAAAGCCGATGAACAGTAAAGAGATACGAAAAAAGACTCTGGATAAAGCGAGAAGGATCGTCGTCAAGGTGGGCTCAAGTATCCTGGCTTCTGTAGAAAAAGGACTCCACTATGACGCCTTTTCCCAGCTGACCAAGGAGATTTCAGAACTGAAACGTCAGGGTTATGAAATCGTCCTGGTCTCCTCCGGAGCCATTGCCGCCGGTATGGAAAAACTGGGTTATAAAACACGTCCAAAATCGATCACACAGAAGCAGGCCACGGCCGCCGTGGGGCAGAGCCGGCTGATGCATATCTATGAGAATTATTTTTCCCGCTATCAGCAGATGGTTGCCCAGCTTCTTCTTACCCATGACGACCTGAGCCATCGCCGCAGGTTCCTCAACGCCCGAAATACCCTCCTTGCCCTCCTTGAATTGGGGATCATTCCGATCATCAACGAAAACGATACAGTTGTGGTTGACGAAATCAAAGTCGGCGACAATGACAACCTCTCCGCGCTCATCACCAATCTCATCGAGGCAGATCTTTTGATCATTCTGACCGATATCGAAGGCATCTGCGATAAAGATCCGAGAAGTCACTCCAATGCAAAATGCATCTCCCTGATTGAGGATATCGATGTGGATATGGAAGGAGTCATGGGAGAGACGAAGAGCCAGATGAGTGTGGGCGGAATGGCGAGCAAGATCCAGGCAGCTAGAAAGGCCTCCCGATTCGGGATTCCCACAGTGGTCGCCTGCGGCACAAAAAAAGAAATTCTCCGGCAGGTTTTGAAAGGTAAGGAGATCGGGACGCTCATTCTTCCCAAGATCAGAACGCTGTCCAGTCGAAAACACTGGATCGCATTTAATCTTAAAACGAAGGGCGACGTCATCGTCGATGAGGGAGCCAAAAAAGCCATCGTCCAGAAAGGAAAAAGCCTACTTCCCTCGGGTGTGTTGGAGGTAAGAGGCTCTTTCGATCGTGGAGATTCGGTCTCATGCATCGGGCCTCGTGGAAAAGAGTTTGCCAGGGGCCTGGTCAACTACAGTTTTCAAGAACTGGACAAAATCAAGGGCCATCGGACCAATGAGATCGAAAAGGTCCTGGGCTATAAGTATTCGGATGAGATCATCCACCGGGATGATCTGGTGGTTTTATGATGGAGCGGATGGATCTTAAGACAGAAGTGAGAAAGATGGGAAAAAAGGCTAAGGACGTTTCGCGCCTGCTCGCCCAACTCTCTACCGACGCAAAGAATAAAGCCTTATTGGAAATGGGAGATGACCTTAAAAAAAACCAAGCTTTTCTGATCGAAGAGAACAGAAAAGACCTGACCGCAGGCGAGAAAGCTTCCCTTTCTCCTGCGATGCTGGACCGACTAAGAATGACCCCTGAGGTGATTCAGTCAATGGCAAAGGGCCTCCGGGAAATTGCACGTCTTCCCGATCCTGTGGGTGAGATCGTAAAGATGTGGAGAAGGCCGAATGGGTTAACCGTGGGAAGGATGAGGATTCCTATTGGTGTCATTGGAATCATCTATGAGTCGAGACCGAATGTCACTGCTGATGCAACCGGCCTCTGCCTCAAATCAGGCAACGCCATTATTCTCCGTGGAGGTTCAGAGGCGTTTCATTCCAATCAGGCCATTGTCCATCTCCTTCAAGAGTCTTTGAGCAAGGTCGGGATTCCGGGGGAGGCGGTTCAGATATTTTCCCGGATTGAAAGGGAAGCCATCAAGGAGATGCTTCAGCTCGAAGAGGAGATCGATCTGATTATTCCCCGGGGAGGAGAAGAGTTGATCCGTTTTGTGGTGGCCCATTCGAAGATCCCGGTTATCAAACATTATAAGGGGGTCTGCCATATCTTCATCGATGAGACAGCGGATCAGGAGTCTGCCCTCAAGATCTGCCTTAATGCCAAAACCCAGCGGCCCGGAGTATGCAATGCCATGGAGACGCTTCTGGTCCATGAGAAGATAGCCGGTAACTTCCTCCCGAAGATCGCCGAAGTCCTTCGAAAAGAGGGGGTGGAACTTCGGGGGTGCCTGGAGACCCGGAAGATTCTATCCGGAATAAAAGAGGCAAAGGAAGAGGACTGGTATGAGGAGTATTTAGACCTCATTCTCTCCATTCGGGTGGTCAAAGGGATTGAGGAGGCAATGAAGCATATTGCAACCTTTGGGTCTCTCCACACAGAAGCCATCCTCACCTCCGATTATCAGAATGGACAGCGTTTTTTAAGAGAGGTGAATTCCTCCTGTGTCTTGATCAATGCCTCAACGCGATTCAACGATGGGTTTGAGCTGGGCCTCGGCGCTGAAATGGGGATCAGCACCTCCAAACTCCATGCTTTCGGCCCCATGGGACTGGAGGAATTGACAACGACCAAATTTATCGTTTATGGAGAAGGACAAACAAGGGAGTTATAATGAAATTCGAAGCACGAAATCCGAAATTCGAAACAATTTCAAATGACCAAAATTCAAATGTTAAAGCAAAAAAGCTTAACAATTTTGGATTTTGAAAATTCGGATTTGTTTCGGATTTCGATATTCGAATTTCGGATTTAATATAAGTAACAAGGAGAACGGATCATTAAAAGAGAAGGCGGCAAAAAGAGGATCGGGCTCTTCGGAGGGACTTACAATCCTATTCATTTCGGGCATCTCAGGGGAGCAGAGGAGATTCGGGAGGCCTTTCACCTCGATGAAGTCGTTTTCATTCCATCAGCCACCCCCCCTCATAAGGCTACGGATGCGATCATCGACGCCAAACACCGGATGGAGATGGTGAAACTTGCCATTGCCTCAAACCCATATTTTTCCATGTCTGAAATTGAACTTTCAAGGCAGGGGAAATCCTATTTGATTGATACTCTTCGCCATTTTTGCGAGGGGCGGGCTGATATCTTCTTCTTTATCCTGGGAGGGGATGCTTTTGTTGAGATAGAGACATGGAAAGATTTTCAAAACCTTTTTACCCTCTGCCATTTCGTCGTGATGGCTAGGCCAGGATTTCAAAAAACTCCTGTTGCCTCTCAGCTTCCGGACTCTCTGACCTCTGCGTTTCAATATGATATCGAAACAAAAGTCTGGGTTCATCTTTCGGGATACCATCTCCATTTCCAGGAGATCTCTTTCCTCGATATCTCTTCAACCAAGGTCCGGGAGTTCATTGAGAAAGGAGAATCGGTGAGGTACCTCATTCCTCCTGAGACAGAGGCCTATATTTATAAACACGGCCTTTATCGGGAGAAGAGGTGAGCAGGTGAAGCCCCCGTGCTCCAAACCGGGTATTTTGGGAGGGCGGGATAGGCGGTTAAAAATTTTTTTCATTTTTCTATTGTTTTCGCAATTTTTTCTGGTATAATGCTACACTCAAAATCGTCGTCACTGGAGGATATGGCCACCGACTCAAAGACAAAATTGTTTTTCTGCCTGGAGGCGGCGCTTGAAAAAAAGGCTCTGGATCCGGTTCTTCTGGAGATGAGGGGGATTTCCTCTGTGACCGATTATTTTCTTCTTTGCACCGGCAAATCGGACCGCCAGGTTCAGGCCATTGCCAGATCGATTGAGGAGACCCTTGAGGAAAAAGGAATCCGGCTCCTCGGTCAGGAAGGAAGAGCTCAGGGGAAATGGATCCTCATGGATTATAATGATGTGGTCGTTCATATCTTTCTGGAGCCGACCAGAAAGTTTTATGATTTAGAAGGAATATGGATGGATGCCCCTCGCATCGAATTTAAACCGGGAGCGGACATTGGCTAAAAAAAGAGTGATTTCAAAAAAGCCGAGAAAAAAGATTACTCCCCTGAAGAAGGGGACATCGAAAAGGCCTGAAAAGAAAAAGATACAAAAGAAAAAGTTTGAAGAGAAAAGGATTGATAAGACAAGACCGATGAAACAGGAGATGGAGAAAGTAATCGATAAAGTTGACAAAAAAACCCTGTCCAAATTTAAAAAGGTTCTACTCAAGGAGAGGGAACAGATCGTGGGAGAGGTCAAACAGACCTATACCTCCTCTCAGGAGATGGGACAGGATGGGATTCAGGACATAGGGGATGAAGCGGCTAACATCTATAACAAACAGATCCTCCTCAGCCTCAATGAGAGTGAACGAATGAGGCTTCAGGAGGTCGATGAAGCACTCGATCGTATGGCGACCGGCTCCTATGGAATCTGCGAAGAATGCGGAGAACTGATCAGCCTGAAAAGGCTTGAAGTCCGGCCGGTGGCAAAGTACTGTGTGGCCTGTCTGTCCAAGATGGAAAAGGGGAGACTCTGATAGATGCTGGTAAAACTGCTGATCATTATCATTTTAGCCCTCATCTCCATCTTCTGCTGGCTCTCTCTGACCAATCCAATGGATGTCCAATTCCGCTTTTTTGGAAAGGTTATCCCTACCGATCTATCCACTCTGATGATCACCTCTTTTATGCTGGGTGTCTTGCTCGTCTTCATCAGCACCCTAACGAGAGATGCCAAGCGGGCCATCGAGGGGTATCGTCAATCGCGGAAGAGAAAGAAAGAACAATCTCTGAAGGAGGAACTGAACAAAGGAATGGAGGATTTCCTCCGGGGGGATCTGGCCAAAGCCAAAGCCCATTTTACCGCGGTCCTGAAGAATGATCCCTTCCAGAAAGATCTCTATTTAAAGCTCTCAGAGATCTCGGTTGAAGAAAATAACGATGAAGAGGCGCTCCACTGGTTAGAGAGGGGACGATGGATCGATCATAAGAATGTCGAGATCCCTCTCAGGCAGGCAGAGATCTATCTGCGGATGAAACGACTCGACGAAGCTATCCATACCTTAAAACGCGCCATCAATCTGGATGAAACCAATCTCAGAGCATTAAAAAGTTTGCGAGAGATCTACCGAAAAAATCGGAGATGGGAAAAAGCGATCCGGACCCAAAAGTCCATTCTCAAGCTGACCAAGGAAAAACAGATAGAAGAGGAGGAGAACCTTTTCTATCTGGGCTTGAAATATGAATATGCCATGGATCTTCTCCATCGGGGCGAAGAAGATGACCTTGAGGATGCTCTGAAGGTTGCCAAAGAGATCGTAAGGGAGGAGAAAACCTTCCAACCCGGTTTCGTTTTATTGGGCGACATCTATCTCCGGATGGGAAAATGGGTCACTGCAGGAAAGGTCTGGGGAAAAAGCTTTCGACGATTCAAATCGATCATCTTCATCCTCCGGTTGGAAGAGCTCTACCTCAACCGGGAGGACCCGAGTACTCTGCTTCGGATTTATCAGAGAACAATGGAGAACGATCCTGAGAACTGGATGCTCGCCTTCTTCTATGCAAAGCTCTGTTTAAGGCTGGAGATGCTGGACGAAGCTCTGGAGGAGATCAATACCATCAGTCTAAAACAGAAGGATTTTCCGGCCCTTCACAGGCTGTTTGCGGAGATCTACCTTCATAGAAAAGATTTCAGCCGGGCCGCCCAGGAATTTGAGAAGACCTTCGAATTGAGCGGATCATCCTATCTCCCCTTCGTCTGCAAGGTCTGTGAAAAAGAATCGAAGGAGTGGACCGCCTACTGTCCTCAATGCCACCAGTGGTCCACCTATTCCATTCAAGAGGTTGAAAAAATCGTCTCCCCGCTTCCTCCTCCTCGCCCCTTTTCTAAAGATGGGTTTTACTCCCTTGAAGAAAGATAAGGAAGAGGTTCAATATCTGAATGAATGCGTTTTCATGCTGAAAGACTGCTCCAATTTTTATTGCCTCCCCAATGCTACTGCTGTGATAAATTTTTAGAAGAAGGTCAGAAGGGGATCTGTCCTGACTGTCTTTCAAAGATCCGGTGGATTGAAGCACCCCTGTGCACTCTCTGCGGAGTCCCTTTTCTCTCCCGGGAAACCAAGGATCATTTCTGTGGCGCTTGTCTAACCCAAAAAAAATATTTTACAATGGCAAGAGCCGTGGGATATTATGAAGGCCCTTTCAGGGAAGCCATCCATCGATGGAAATATGAAGAGAAGAGTTATCTCACCTCCTTCTTCGGAGAAAAATTGACCGAAGGATTCCACCGTTATTGGCAGTCCGGTTCTCTCGACCTCCTCATCCCTGTTCCGCTCTACTCAAAGCGATTAAGGGAGCGGGGGTTCAATCAGGCCCTCCTGCTCGTTCAGGAGTTAAGCCGTAGAACCCGAATCCCATACTCGAAGAGGCTGCTCCGGAAAGGGATACCCACCATTCCGCAGGTCAATCTGAACGGCAAAGAGAGAGAAAGAGGAGTAAGGGGTTCCTTCCATATTCAACGAGAGGAAGAGATCAAAGGAAAATCGATCCTTCTGGTCGATGATGTTTACACGACCGGCGCAACGGTCAACGAATGCTCGAAGGTATTATTAAAAGCCGGGGCAGAGCGTGTTGATGTACTAACTTTGGCTCATGCCATCAAAAATTTATAAAGGGTTTATGGATTCGAGGGGTTAAGGGTTCGAGTGTCCTTTAAAATTTATCAAAAAGCAATAGTCCCTAAACCCTGGAATCCTTGTCCCCTTGAATCCTTTTTATCCAGTAGAGAGAAATGAGTCGCCATAGTAAAAAATTCTGGCTGTGGATCCTGATTCCCGTTGTGGTCGTGGGAATATTCCTATTCTGGACCATTCATTATCTCTTTGATCCCGATCTTTACCGCAACGCCATTCAAAGAACGCTCTCCTCCCAGCTCGGCAGAGAAGTCTCTTTTGGAAAGGCAAAGATCGGCTTCTGGGGAGGAATAGGAATTGCTTTCGAAGATTTCCGGATTAAGGATCATTCACAATCCTTCGATCTTCTCTATTCCCCGAGATTGATCTTAACGGCAAAGACTCTTCCTCTGCTCAAAAGAGAAGTGAAATGGAAACGAATTACATTTCAGAAACCTGTAGGTCGTTTTTCTCGGGACAGAAATGGAAAGTTCAATTTCTCTGGCGCCCCTTTAAACGGGGAAGCCTTGAAGTCCTCCCAGTCGTTGCGACTCGAAACCGAGCAGAAGATGATCGAAACCCTTTCGACCCTCTTCGGAGGTTCTCTATCCATTCGGTCCGGACAATTCTCCTTTTCCGATGAATTCCTTGATGGGCCCCCAATTTTGACAGAGATCCAATCCCTCGAACTTCGCCTTTCAGAGATCTCATTCGATAAACCCTTTCCGTTTCAGGTAAGTGGAAAAATCATCCATTCCAAAAAAGAAGGAAAATTTTCCATCTCCGGGACAATCGAAGACATTCCTGAAGGAATGGATTTCTCAAAGGGAAAGGTGAATGTCGAGGTGGAGGCAAAAGGAATCGAGGTCTTCCATTTCTGGCCTTATCTCAAACCCCTGGTCCCTATGAATAAGATCGCAGGGATCCTTGACTTGAAAGGGAAGTATCAGGGAGATCTCTCTGGACCATTCAGTGCTTCTCTTAAGATCCACCTCAAAGAGGTAACCTATGATCACCCGAAAGTGTTTGCCTACCTATTCACTCCGAAATGGGTCAATCTCGATCTCCAAGCCAAATACGACCGGCAGACATTCGAGATTCCCAAATGTTCGGTCGAACTTCCTGAAATAAAGGTCAACGCAAAAGGCAGAATTTATGGGATCGGGACAGAAGGAATGGGTCTCGATGCGGAGGCGTCGAGCAATGTCTTCGATATTGCCGACGGAAGAAGGTTTATCCCCTTCCGGATCATCACCCCGAGCGTTTCCGACCCTCTTTTCCGTGCTGAGGGAAGCGGTCCTGCACAGATTCTTTCAGTTAAACTTTCAGGAAAGATTCCTGAAATCGATCACTGCGATGAACTCTACAATGCCCACGTCCTTTCGGTTGAGATGAAGGTCAATCATGCACGTTTAAAACTCCCCTGGAACTTGCCCGCTCTTGAAGAACTCAAAGGACACCTCCTGTTCAAACAGGGCCATCTCCATCTCAAAGAGATGGAAGCAAGGGTTTTTCATTCGAGTATCGATCGAGCCAATGGCACCTTCTACGAGCTCCTTCAGGTCCCAACGCTTGAGATTCAGGGCCACGGCCAATTCCAGGTGGCCGATCTCTCCTCTTTGCTCAAGACGGATATCCTGGCTGACGATACAGAGATCGTCAAGGCTTTTGAACCCATCACTTCCTTATCGGGCAAAGCAACTTATCAGCTTTCTGTCAAAGGAAGGTTGAAATCCCCTCTTCGTTTTCTACATCAAGGGGAATATCTTCTGTCAAAAGTACACCTGACCCATGCTCAGGTTCCTTTCCCAATCTCCATCGGAGAGGGGAAGATCAGCCTTTCCAATGAAATCATTCAATGGTCAGGAGCCAAAGTAGAATTCGGGAATTCATCCCTTCTCTTAGCGGGCTCTTCAAAGAAAGGAGGGGCTTCTGAGATTACAGCAAAAGGAAAGGTCGATCTGAAAAACATTCTCACCCTCAACCAATCTTCCCTCTTTCCAAAAGAGACGCAATGGAAGACAGAAGAGATCAAAAGCCTGTCGGGTGCATGCCAGATCACGTTTAAAGGGAAACAAACGACCTCTCTTCAACCTCTTTCCTATGAGTTAGAATTACTTCCCAGAGATGCCTCGCTTCTTCTAAAAAACGTTTCTCACCCGCTCCTCTTCCGGGACGGCTCTGTCTCCATCTCAAACCTCGGAGCCGCTTTTTCAAAGTTTAAAATTCAATCCTTAAACTCCTTTCTGATCCTGGATGGAACCATGAAGCATGGAGCGTTGCAGCTTTCCACATCCGGCTCGATCGATCTGAAAAATATTTATGCCCTGCTCCAATTGCCCCTGTTTCCGGATTCGATGCGAACCCAGATGGACGACGTTCAGGATCCCACTGGAGGGCTGGAGCTTCATCTGCACTGGTCAGGAAGGATGGATCAGGGAATGAATGCCATCAGAGAAGGTGAGATGCTGCTCAAGGACATCTCTTTCAGGCACCGGAAGATTCCGGTCCCTCTCTCGCAGATCGAAGGCAAGATCCGCTTCTCTCCCCAACAGATGCAATGGGATGGATTGAAGGCAAAGATTGGAGATTCTTCGCTTACCCTCTCTGGAACCTCTCCCCGTTCTCAAACGGGAATCGGAGAAAGGCAACTCTCTCTGAATCTTACCTCCACCCACCTTGACCTGGACACCTTCTTTCCTCCGAGAGAAAAAACAACTCCTGCTTCTTATGATAAGATCAGGGAGTGGCTCTCTCTCTGGTCGATTCAAGGCAAGATCAATGTCGAAAAAGGAAGGTATCGAAATTTCGATTTCAAGGACTTGAAATTCGAGCTGAAGACAGCGGATGGGAAATTAATCATCCATCCTTTTCAACTAAAGGCCAACGGAGGGGATCTCTGGGGCGAAGGCTGGTTAGAGTCCGCTGAAAAGGGGATACGTTTTCAGATCAAACCGCGTCTCTCCCATATGGAGGCAACAGCTTTTCTTCGAACCCTTCTCAAGAAAGAGGACGAGGAGAAGGTGTTGGTGACAGGGAGAGTTTATATCGATCAAGTACAACTCAGAGGAGAAGGAGAGAATTTCCAGAAGCTGAAGGAGTCTCTAGAGGGAGGGATAAGGCTCGAGCTTGAAAACGGGGTGATCGAAAGGGGCAACATTCTGGCTAAAATCTTTTCAATCCTCAACGTCTCACAATTATTCAAAGGAAGGGTTCCTGACCTGAAGACCAAGGGGCTTCCTTATCAACGTATCTCCGGAACTTTTCAGATCAAAGAAGGAATCGCTTCCACAGAGGACTTTCTGATCGATAGCGATGCGATGAGGATCACTGCCGTCGGTAAAGTCGATCTGGGCAAGAATCTGATCGATACAAAAGTGGGAGTTCACCCATTAGGCACCGTCGATACGATCTTAAGCAGCATTCCCATTGCAGGATATATCCTCACCGGAAAAGAGAAAGCATTCCTCTCTTATGTTTATGAAGTGAAAGGAGATCTTGGCGATCCTAAGATTGAAGCCATTCCTTTTAAAGCGGTCGGGGAAGGTTTGTTTGGCATTTTCAAACGTCTCCTTGAAACTCCCCTGAGACCCTTCCAAAGGAACAACTCAAGACAAGAGAAAGGACCCGATCAGAAGTGACCCCATCGAACCTTCGTTTCTGTTTTTTTCCTTACAAGCTCAACGGTGTAATGATATCGATCGGACCGGTAAAGGATTGAGATATATTCCACAGGCCGATTGTTGATATCGAAGACTGTCCTCTCGATCTTAAGTAATGGTGCCCCCGTCATCACGTCGAGGAAAGAGGCGATTCGGCTGTCGGCTAAGGTGGCTTCTATGATTTGAGACCCTCGTGAAATCTTCACCTTACACTTCTTTTCCAATACGTTGAGGATGGGTTGAATGGTGAGGTCTTTAACGCTGATTTTCTGGGCTAAATCTGGGGGGAAATAACTGAGGGTGTATGAGACGGGTGCTCCTTTAATCAATCTGATTCGCTCAACTCGGAGGGCTTTCTCATCCTCATTTAATTTCAAGCTCTCGATGACCTTTTGGGGGGGATGAACTAATCCGAAATTGATGATCCTCGTCTTTGTCTTGATTCCCATGTCGATGATGTCTTCAATCATCCCTGTCAATTTCATGGGTTCAAGTTGATTCTGTCTTTCAGTGACCAAACTTCCCTTCCCTCTTTTGCGAATAATGAGTCCTTCCTTTTCCAAGGAGGCAAGGGCCTGTCTCACGGTAATGCGGCTTACCTTATAGGACTGGACCAGTTGATCTTCCGTAGGAAAAGGTTCTCTGGGTGCATATTCCCCTGATTTGATCTTTTCTCTGAGAATATTTTCCAATTGATAATAGAGAGGAATCGATCGATCTTTAAAGCCTTCCATAGATCCCTGAATCTGATCGTTTCAATTTAAACCATTCTAATGAAAACATATAAAATGATTTAAAAATAATATCAACCATTTTTTATTGACAAAATTATTTTGTTATAATAATAATACATTATTAAAAAGGATTGATGCAAGAAGGAGAAAAGTGATGGGACTTGCCCGGGAACTGGCGAAATATGCTAAAAACCTAACATTCCAGGATGTTCCATCCGATGTGATCCAGCAAACGAAGCGTATTCTCCTGGACACGCTCGGATGCGCCATCGGAGGTTATGACAGCGAGGGGAGGCAGGCCATTGACGAATACATTAAGGAGTCGGGCCATCCCGGGGAGGCCACGGTTTTTGGCAGCGGTCTAAGGACATCCTGCCTGAACGCCGCCCTGGCAAACGGGGCCATGGTCCGGTACCTTGATTATAATGATACCGCCTTCATCCTCCAGGGTGAAACCTACCGAACGGGGTATCATCCAAGTGAAATCATTCCAGCTGTTCTCGCCCTTGGCGAGCGACAGCAGCTTTCAGGAAAAGAGGTAATTGCGGCGATTGTAGGGGGCTATGATCTCTCGCTCTCTTTCCTGGAAGCGGTCACTGGACCGGGAATGGAGAAAAAGGGATGGAACGGGGATACCCGGGGGGCTTACATCATGCCCGTGATTGCGGGAAAGATTCTGGGGCTCACGGAAGAGCAGATGGAAAACGCTATTGGAATTTCAGGCAGTTGCCATGCGGTCTTGGGAATCCTGGATACACCAGCCGAAGAGTATACAATGACAAAAAACATTCGATTCCCTACCATGTCCTATGCAGGGATACTCGCCGCCATGCTCGCACGGAAGGGATTCACCGGGCCGACGACGATCATTGAAGGTCATGATGGTTTTGCAACAACCATCATGCAGGGTGATTATGACCTGTCAAAAGTTGTACCTCAGAAAGGGAAATTCGCGATTCGGGAAACCTGTATTAAATCCATCATTGCTGATTTTTCTTCCCATGGCCATTTAACTGCCACCTTAAAGTTAGTCAGGAAACATGACATCAACCCTCAAGATGTTACTCAAATCAAGATTACCACAAGCAAGAGATGTGCAGAGCACACGGGAGATCCCGTTAAGAAGTATCCTAAGAATAAAGAGACGGCTGACCATAGCTCTTACTATCTAACAGCCATTGCCGTGATAGATCGAGAAATCGGGCCCGATCAATTTTGTCCCGATAAGTTTCAGGACCCCAGAGTTCGGGAACTCATTGACAAGGTGGTTTTACAAGGCGATGCGAATCTCGACAAGGTGCGGCCCGCAGGTATTTCAGAAATCGTTACCCAACAGGGTAAAAGGTATCAATGCCGGATAGACTATCCGAGAGGCCATGCACGAAATCCGATGACGGATGAAGAGATCGTGGGGAAGTTTAAAAGCATGGCGTCGAAACATATGAATGACAGACAGATGGGAGAAATCATCGACACTGTCTTTGAATTGGACAAAATCGAAGACGTTGGGATGCTCAATAAACTAATGGTTTTTAGATCTGAGTAGGTTTGAGATTTAATTTTTGGGGGAGATCTCATGGCGAGAATTTATGAATACCAAGGGAAAGAGATCTTAAAGAAGGTGGGAATTCGTGTTCCAACAGGCAAACATGCAGCCACTCCTGAGGAGGCTAAGAAGATAGCTCAGGAAATAGGGAGACCTGTGGTAATCAAGGCACAGATATGGGCCACAGGACGGTTCAAAGCAGGAGGCATCAAGTTTGCTGATACTCCTCAAGAGGCGGAGAAGGTTTCGCGAGAACTGATAGGGAGTACGGTGAAAGGACTTCCTGTGGAGAAGGTCCTCGTCGAAGAACGACTCGATATTGAAAGAGAATTTTATGCTGGAGTCATCATCAGTAACTCCCATAGGATCAAGGGTCCTGTGTTAATCTTCAGTGTGGAAGGTGGCGTGGGAGTTGAGGAGGTGGCTGCAAGAAGCCCTGAGAAGGTTGCCACCTTCAATGTGGATTACCTCAAGGGCGTTGGCCTTGAGGAGGTCAATCAACTCCTATCGAAGGTCTCTTTTCATGGAGGCCTATCCCCTGAGCTTTGCGCTGAGATCTCTGAAATTATTTGCAACCTCTACCGAACCTTCAAAGAGTATGACGCTCGGGCAGCGGAAATCAACCCCCTGGCCCTAACTAAGGACAAAAAGATATATGCCGCTGACTGCCGATTTACGATCGACGACAACTCGGTCTACCGGCATCCTGAATTTGAGATCAAGGTTCCCCGCGACATGGAAAGGCCACCGACAGAGCTTGAAAAGAGAGCCTGGAAGATCGAGGAAGGAGACTATCGGGGCACTGGGTATTTCTCTCAGATGGTCCCGAAGATCGAGGGAAGTGGTTGGTTGGGATTTCATGGTATTGGGGGCGGGGGGGCCATGCTCGGGGCCAGTGCCTTTGTGGCCAGAGGGTTTAAAATCGCCAATTATGCAGACACGAGTGGAGATCCACCAGCAAGCAAGATATACAACGTCATTCGATGCATTTTGGAGCAGTCAGTGGATGGATATATTCTGATGGGCGCCTGCCTGGCCAACCAGGAGCAATGGCACCATGCTCATGCTCTTGTGAAGGTGTTTAAGGAAGAGGCCAAGAAACGGCCCGGCTTTCCCGTGATCATACTGATTGGAGGGAACAAAGAAAAAGAGACCCACGAGATCATTCGCGAGGGTTTTAAGAACCTACCCCTCCGCTGGGAGCTTTACGGAAGGGAGCACATCTATAACACCGATTTCATTGCTAACAGAGTTGAGGCGCTGGTAAAGGAATACCAGAAAGAAAAAAAGGAGTCATGAGGTGATGAACGACACGCTGAGCTTTCAAACGAGGAAAATGAATATTACGATTGATTACCATCAATGCATCCCCGCCGTGGAAAACAACGCCTCTCCCTCGTGTGGATTCGCCTGTGTCAAGGCCTGCCGGCTATACGGCAGAAATATCCTCAGGATTGAAGGGAACAGACCGGTCCTGTCGGTCCCAGACCCAGAGGAGATCAAGAGGCTCGATAACGAGTGCATCAGCTGTGAATACCACTGTGAACGCCACGGGCCAGGGTGCATCCAGATCGACATCTCTCTGGATTGAAAAAGGTTCTTTTAAAACATGGGAGACATTTATGGCGATATTGATTGATGAGCATACGAGAATGTTGATTCAAGGCATCACCGGTCGCTTCGGCCAGGGAGTAGCCAGACGCATGATCGAGGTTGGCAGCAAGGTGGTTGTTGGCGTGACTCCCGGGCGTGGGGGCGAGTTCGTTTGGGGGGTTCCTGTTTTCGACACGATCAAAGAAGCGTTGGAGGCGGTAGGGCCTGTCGATGCTGCCGTCGCCGTGGTGCCGGGTCCTGAAGCCAAGGGCGCGGTGATCGAAGCGTTTGAAGCCGGCATCAAGACCGTACTCATGCGTGTCGAACGAGTCCCTCTGCATGACTCACTGGAAATCATCGCCCATGCTCGAAACCATGGAATCCGTTTAATCGGTCCTGGTTCTGCCGGCGTGGTCAGTCCTGGCAAAGCTTCTTTCGGGGGCTTGGGGGGGTTTATCGGGTCTTCAGATCTTCCCAAGATCGCTTTCAAGCCCGGCCGGATTGGTGTTATATCACGCAGCGGAGGACAAACCTCTACGATCAGTTGGGTGGTTTGCAGCGCCGGGTTTGGAATCAGCACTGCCATTCACCTCGGTTCTGAACCTGTGTTGGGAATAACTTTGGCAGAGGTGCTTCCCCTCTTTCAAGAGGATAAGGAAACGGACGGAGTGGTCTACTTTGGAGAGATTGGTACCGTCATGGAAGAGGAAGCGTGCGAAGTGATCCAAGAGGGGCGTTACACCAAGCCGATTGTTGCCTATATTGCCGGTAAGGGACTTCCTGCTGGATTGCGTTTTTCTCATGCGAGCGCCATTGTGGAGGGAGGTCAAGGGAGCGCCGAAGGAAAGATCAAGGCGCTCAAGGAAGTGGGAGCCATTGCGGTGGATCGACCCGATGAACTGGGTCCGGCCATCAAGAAAGTTTTTGGAAAAGTGTAAGGGAGACGATTGATGACAAGGATACTGAGGTCAATGCTTTATGTACCTTCAAACAGTTGGAGAATGATTCACAATGCCACCACCGAAGGTGCGGATGCGATCATTCTGGATTTGGAAGACGGTTGCCCTATCGCTGAAAAAGAGACGGGTCGGGTTTTTGCAAGAGACTCCATCCCTATGCTCAAACAACACCGCCTGGATGTCTTTGTGCGGGTCAATTCCATAGAAACAGGACTTACAGCCACGGACGTTCAGTATGTTGTCGTCAAAGGTATTGATGGCATCATGCTTGCGAAGACCGAGTCGAAAGAAAACGTCCAACACATTGACAGGCTCCTTCGCGAAGAGGAAGAAAAAAAGGGGCTCGCCATGGGAAGCGTCGCTCTCATGGCCCTGATCGAAACGCCGAAAGGCATCCAGAATATCCGGGAGATTATTGAGGCGAGTCAGCGGATGGTGGCTGTAGGATTTGGAGCAGGCGACTTTTCCCGTGAGATGGGAGCAGGGATGGGCGTGAGCAAGCTTTCTCCGGAGGAGTATTTTCCTATGGTGCTCTATGCCCGTTCAACGATGGCTGTTGCAGCCAGAGCTGCGGGCATCCATGCTATAGATACCCCATTTTTCGGGTTGATTATTGATCTGGAGGGGCTCACAAAAGAATCGGAGAAAGCGAAACTTTTAGGCTTTTCGGGAAAGCAATTGACACACCCCCGACACGTGGATGCGGTGAATCAGGTTTTTGCTCCTGCTTCGGGCGATGTGGTTTTTGCAGAGCGGGTGGTTGCCGCCTATGAGGAGGCAAGAACAAAGGGATTAGGTGCAACGACCATCGGCGGCAAGATGATTGACTACGGCTCCTTTAAAAGAGCAGAATCCCTTCTTGCCCTTTCAAGGGCGATCGAGGAAAAGAAGAAGGCAAAAGAGGTCTAAACAGGGAAGCAGGAGAGGAATGGAGTGGAGACGATTTCTTCAATCTATGCCGATTTTTTAGTCCGCACACGTTTTGATGACCTGAGCGCCGAGGTTGTTCAACAAACGAAGAAGTTGATCCTGGATCTTATCGGGGTCTCTTTGGCTGGTTACAAGTCCATGGCCTTTCCGAAGATAGTCGTGGATTACGTTCTCGAGATCGGTGGCAAACCGGAAGCAACTGTGATTCAAGGGAAAAAGAAAATTCCAGCTGTTCACGCTGCTTTTGCCAATGCATCCTGTGCTCATGCCCTTGATATGGACGACGGCCACCGCTTTGCCGCTTCACACCCCGGAACAGTCATCATTCCCACAGCCATCGCCGCAGCCGAACTGACGGGATCCGATACAAAGTCCCTGATCGCAGGCGTCGTGGTGGGTTATGATGTGATGATAAGAATAGGGAAAGCCATTAATCCCTCGAGCCTGAATCGAGGTTTTCATATCACCGGAATCACAGGGACTTTTGGCGCTGCAGCGGCGGCAGCAAACATCATGGGGCTCAACCGTGAGAAGATCATAGCGGCTCTCGGAACGGCAGGCCTTCAATCCGCCGGACTCATCCGGACCAATCATGAAGAAGAGGGGTCCATGGTCAAACCCATAACCCCTGCAAAAGCCGCTGTGGCAGGGCTTCTTTCATGTATTCTGGCCCAAAAAGGAGCCCATGGCCCTCTCCAAATATTCGAGGGGGAAGACGGGTATTTGCAAGCATTCGCGGACGAGGTGAAAGTAGATATCCTGACCCAGAACCTGGGCGTGGACTATGAAATCCAAAATGTTTACTTGAAGCTATATGCAGCCTGTCGCCATGCGCATGCGCCCATAGATGCTGCGTTCGAAGCTTTCCGCAGGAGCGACCTCAACATCACAGAGATAGACAAGATTATTGTTGAAACCTACCCAGCGGCCGTGAGACTGGCGGGGATTCCCCACGCAACGACGCCTTCTGCCGGCCGATTCAGCATTCCTTTCTCTGTGGCATTAGCCCTGGTCAAGAAAGATGCCGGAGCAGACAAGTATTCCGATGAGAATATTCAAGATGGAAGTATCCAGGCGCTATCCCAAAAAGTAGAATTATCGATAGGAAATAAATGGGAAAAGCTCTATCCGAATAAAAGAGGTGCCACCGTTAAAATTTGCGATTACAAGAATAGAATTTGGTCTGCTGAGGTGGAATTGGCGAAAGGGGAGCCAGAGAATCCGGCCAGTTGGGATGAGATCTATAACAAGTTTCACGCCAATGCTACATTGCTGATCTCTGAGAAAGATACAAGAAAACTTGGCGAAGCCATCATGAATCTAGAGAATTTATCGCTTGATGCAATGACGGATATTATCTAAGTTAGACCTTAATCTATAGGGTCAGAGAGAGAAAAAATGATCCAAAGAATCAAGAGTGAACATGACCTATCATGGGATGTGGAAACGGACGTTGCTGTTGTTGGAGGCGGGGCTTGTGGAATGCTCGCTTCGTTGGCTGCGGCTGAAAAAGGAGTGGAGGTCTTACTTCTTGAAAAAGAGAAAAAGGTGGGAGGAAACACGTCCCTCAGTCAGGGAATGATTCCTGCCGCTGGGACCCGTTTCCAGAAGGCGTCCGGCATTAGTGATTCCCCTGAAATGATGGCAGAGGATATCTTTAGAAAAAACAATTATGAAAGCGATCCGGAGATCACACTCCACTTATGTAAGGAATCAAAAAACCTTGTAGAGTGGCTGGTCGATTCAGTGGGAATCCATTTAGACATCGTTACAGACTTCATCTACCCTGGCCATTCCAGGCATCGCATCCATGCTCCTTCCACCCGTAAGGGGGAGCAGATCGTGGGAGAATTACGTCATGTTATTGCCAATAAAAATAATATCCTCCTGGTGACTCAGGCACCCGTGAGAGATCTGATTGCAACAGAGGCTGACGGGGGTGTTATGGGGTTGGAGGTGGAGATCTTTGGACAAGGGATCAACAGAGTGCGGGCTAAAAAAGTGATCCTGGCTTGTAACGGTTTTGGCAATAACAAAGAGATGTTGAGAAAGTATATCCCCGAGATGGCAGACGCCTTCTATTTCGGACATGAGGGAAATACAGGAGAAGGAATTTTGTGGGGTATGGCGTTAGGAGCTGCGATCCAGCACATGGGAGCCTATCAAGCTCATGGGTCGGTGGCTCATCCTCATGCTACGCTTCTTACATGGGTGGTCATTGTCAATGGCGGATTTCAAGTGAATAAGCAAGGCAAGCGGTTTTCAAATGAATATACCGGTTATTCCGACCATGCCATTGAGGTGCTTAACCAGGAAGATCAAACCGCTGTCGAGATTTTTGATGAAAGAGTTTATCAATCCGTGCTCGGCTTTGAAGATTTCAACCAATGTATTGAGATGGGCGCCGTGAAAAGGGGAGAAACCATTGAAGCGTTAGCTGACCAATTTCAGCTTCCCCCTGACGAACTTCGAAGGACGCTCGAATCCTACAATCAGGCCGCCGAAGGGAAAAGAGAAGACCCCTTAGGGCGCAAAGATTTCCAAGGACCCTTAAGGCCTTTTTATTATGGGGTGAGAGTAACCGGAGCGCTGTTCCATACCCAAGGCGGTTTGAAAGTTAACAGAAAAGCCCAGGTTCTTAAGCCGGATGGCAGTCCCATCCCCAATCTTTATGCAGGCGGCGGGGTTGCTGTGGGTGTCTCAGGATCTGGTGTCAAGGGTTATTCTTCTGCCAACGGGCTACTGGCAGCCACCGTCCTTGGAAAAATTGCTGGAGAGGAGGCCGCAAAGATCCTTAAGGAATAAAAGAAGAGGATCGGAGAAGAAGATGGTTGAATATCTTGATCAAATTTCTAATTTTGTAGTGAAAACAGACTTTGAAGATTTAGATGCGACCGTTATCGGGCAGGCCAAAAAGGTCGTTTATGATACCCTTGGCGTGATAGCGGCTGGTGCCCAACAGCGAGAACCCATCGAAATGGCAAAGAGGTTGGCTCCCTTTTCCGGGCATCCGAGCTCCACCCTGGTCGGTCGCAAGAAAAAGATAGATCCTTTGAATGCTGCCCTGATCAATGGTACCGTTGGAACATGGCTTGAGCTCGACGAAGGGAACCAGTTTGCCCGTGGCCACGCGGGCATTCATGTGGTTCCGGCAGCCCTTGCCATCGGAGAAGAGAAAAAGGTTCCAGGAAAGACGTTTTTGACGGCCCTGGTCGTTGGTTATGAGATCGCCTGCCGGATTGGGATCGCCTGCAAATTGAGAATGACGATGCATCCCCATGGCTCCTGGGGGACGGTTGGAGCCGCCGTGGCTGTCGGTAAGTTGATAAATTTGAACGCGGATCAGATGAAAACCCTGATTAACATCGCTTCATCCATGACACTCGCCACATCGAGGAAGACGATGCTTGAAGGAGGCACCGTTAGAAATCTCTATGCCGGCGCAAGTGGTTACATGGGAATATTAGCTAATTATCTTTTAAAGAGCGGGTTCACAGGCGAGGCTGATGGGATCGGATCCGTGTATGGAGGTGTGGTTTCGGACTCCTTCAACCCCGAAGCCATGGTCGAAGAGCTCGGCTCCCGATATGAGATCACCAGGAACTATTTCAAAGAATACGCTTGCTGCCGTTACAATCACTCAAGTTTAGACGCCCTCTATCAGATCATGTGCCAGCAGAAGCAGGGCAGGCTGGACCCAAAAGACATTGAGTCCGTGAGAGTGGAGACGTATTCATTGGCTGCCCAACTATGCAGTAAAACCCCGGAGAACATGCTGGCAGGAAAGTTCTCTATACCGTTTGCCATCGCCACCACCCTCATTCACGGCCATTCCGGGGTTGAGAGTTTCTTGCCAGAAAAAATTGGAAAACCTGACATCCGGTCATTAGCTTCCCGGGTCGAAGTTGAAGAGAAAAAGGAGTTTACTCAGATGATGCCCGCACGCCGTCCTTCCCGAGTGACGGTTAGGTTAAAGGATGGAAGTACTTTTTCAGAGACCGTTTATATCAGCAAGGGGGATATCGAGGATCCGTATTCAACAGACGAGCTTGATGCAAAGTTTCTTGGCCTCGCGACACCCATCTATGGAAAAAGAAAGGCAAAGGAGATCCTTGAAAAAACGAGAAGGATCGAAACATTCAGAAACCTAAGAAATTATACGGAAGGGCTTTAAGGAAACGATCCCCTCCTTCCCTCTTCACTCAAAGAGGGTAGGGAGAGTGAGAAAAAATTGAACGAATCGAAAGGGGAAGGGAAAATGGCTCAATATGATCTGGTGATTAAAAATGGCACCGTTGTTATTCCCAAAGTCGGAGTCATCCGTGGAGACATCGGGATTGTTAAAGAGAAGATAGCCGCCCTATCGAAAGAGATTGAATCGAAAGAAGCTCATCGAGTCATTGATGCGGCGGGCAAATATGTTTTTCCAGGGGCAATTGATTCTCATTTTCATATCGGTATTTTTCGGCCCATGGATGAAGATGCAACCAGTGAATCGAGATCTGCGGTCTGGGGGGGTGTGACAACCATTTGCAGTTATTTTCGTACGGGGAAGAACTATCTGAACAAATCAGGGCCCTATCACGAGATTTATCCTGAAGTTTTAGAAAAATCAAAAAATTCTTTTTATACGGATTTTGCCTATCACCTCACGATTATGACCCCTGATCAAATGAATGAAATAGAGAAGTTGGTGACGGAGTACGGGGTTTCAACGTTTAAGTATTTTATGTTTTATAAGATGCTTGATCTAACAGGAGCGGCTGGTAGTGATAAGTACCTCATGCTCAATACATCGTATGACCTTGGGTTTCTGTACAAATACATGAAGGAAGTGGCCAGAGTGAATGAAAAATATGGTACGTATGGTCGGATCAGTCTGAGCATTCATTGTGAGCAGCCGGAAATTATCAATGCGGCCACGCAGTATATGAGGCAACATGAGACAGGGAACCCTTTGAAAGACTATAGTGATGCTCGGCCTCCCTTTTCTGAGAAAATGGCCATCAAGGAAGCTGAGGTTCTTGCCGCGCAAACGAACTGCCCTGTGAACCTCCTTCATTTATCGAGCAACGATGCCATCGAGGCAGGAAAAGAAGCGGTTGAAAGAAATCCGAAGCTTAATATTTTACTGGAGGCGACCCTTCACCATCTGGGTTTATCGAACGATATTAGGTACGGAAGACTGGGGAAGGTCAATCCCCCGATCCGGGAACGAGAGCACGTTGAAGCCTTATGGGATGCGGTGATCCATGATGATATCAAGACAGTGGTCAGCGACAGCGCTTGTGCTTCCAAGAAGATCAAAGAAGGGGATATTTGGACCTCGCTGGCAGGTTTTGGTGGGGCTGAAATTATGTTTCCTTTGCTGTTGACGGAAGGACACCGAAAACGTGGATTGTCCTTAGAAAGGATCGCTGAGCTCACTTCTTACAACTCAGCGATCTATCACGACCTATATCCAAAGAAAGGGACGATCGCTATCGGCTCGGATGCTGATTTAGCTATCATCGACCCGGAAAAAGAGAAAGTAGTATCTGTAGAGATTTTACATTCAGCTCAGGATTTCACTCCATTTGAAGGGATGAAATATAAGGGATGGCCCGTGTATACGATTGTAAGGGGAAAGGTAATTTTTGAAAATGATAAAATCGTTGGAAAGCCCGGTGACGGCCAATATATCAAACGTCCTGTTAAGTACCATTACCGTAATGAATACTCAGTTAAAGAATCTGATTGAAAGCTCAGATAACTCCTTTACGGGATAAATGAAGTATGGTATATGACAACACTAAATTGGATTGGATTTTATAGGAGGTAGTTCATGAGCCTTCCTGGTCTTCCCCTTCTCCTCCAGTCTATCGTCAGTGGGATTCTTATGGGAGGGGTCTATAGCTTGATCGCGGTCGGCCTGACGTTGATCTTCGGGGTCATGAAAATTATCAATTTTGCCCATGGGTCTTTCATGATGTTGGGCATGTTCACCACCTATTGGGTATATGTGCTCCTGGGTATTGATCCTTATCTTTCACTTCTCCTTTCCATTCCCTCACTTTTTGTGCTGGGACTTCTCACACAGCGCTTCCTCATTTCTCATGTACTGGATGCCCCAGCACATAATCAACTTCTTCTCACTTTGGGGATTTCACTCTTTATCGAAAACTTTGCCCTCTTTCTGTGGACTCCCAATTTCAGAAACCTGCAGGTGGCCTACCTCACCAAAGCAACCACAGTGGGGTCTGTGATGATCAGCCTTCCAAAGGTCTTCGCTTTCCTTTTTGCGATCATTCTCACAGCCTTTCTCTACTATTTCCTGAAGAGAACCGACTTGGGGAAGGCTATTCGAGCCGCATCAGAGGAAAAGGAGGGGGCTTTGACGGTCGGGATCAATATGAAGCGGGTTTACTACCTCGCCTTCGGAATTGGAACGGCTTGCGTGGGTGCGGCCGGTACCCTGACGGCTCCTTTCTTTTACGTCAATCCCCATGTCGGTGGGATTTTTGTAATCACAGCCTTTGTAGTGGTCGTTCTTGGTGGAATGGGCAATTTTATCGGAGCGTTAGTAGGAGGCCTCATCGTTGGCCTGGCCGAATCGGTTGGAGCAGCATTTGTCCCCGGTCAGGTAAAGCAGTTCATTATCTACTTTCTCTTCATCTTAATCCTTCTTTTTAAACCAGAAGGCCTTTTCGGGAGAACCCGTGGATAGCAAAAATAGGATGATCTGGAAAATTTTGGCAATCGCTGTGGTGGGAGCTATCTTTCTTATCCTTCCCCACTTCATTGGAGGTTATTTTATCTATGTAATCACCATGATCTTCTTTTATGGATATTTGGGCATTGCATGGAACATCCTGGGCGGGTATGCGGGTCAGTTCTCATTCGGCCATGCAGCCTTCTTCGGTGTTGGAGCTTATACCTCCACCCTTCTTCAGATCCATGCTGGAGTAAACCCATGGATAGGAATGTTTTTGGCAGGCCTCGCAGGGCTGGCCTTGGGATTATTAATCGGCTCCCTTTGCTTCCGATATGGTCTCCGGGGGCCGTATTTTGCACTCGCCATGTTGGCCCTCGCAGAGATGCTCAGGCTTCTCGCAGTGGAATGGATGACCCTCAGATATCCTTTGGGCATCTCCATCCCCCTTAAAGGAGATTCCTTCTTGGATTTCCAATTTAAGAGTAAAATACCCTATTACTACATTTGCCTGTTCATGATGGCCGCTGTCATTATCCTCAACTATTTTATTGAAAGAAGGAAGATCGGTTCGTATTTTAAGGCCATTCGTGAGAATGAAGACGCGGCTGAGGCCCTGGGAATTAATTCATTCCGATATAAGCTTTTAGCAATGGGGATCAGTTCGTCCCTCATGGCCATCGGAGGAACCTTTTACGCCCAATATTATCTGATTGTTGAAGAAGAATCCGTATTTGGAACGGGGATATCCATCGCCGTTCTCCTGGGCCCTATTATCGGAGGCGCAGGAACGGTCTTAGGCCCTGTTTTAGGGGGAGGCATCTTAGAAATTCTCTCAGAGATGACAAGAAATCTTCTCGGGGCTTACAGCGGGGTACACCTGATGATCTATGGTGCAATCCTCATCTTTGTGATCATCTTTCTCCCCCATGGAATTCTGGGAGGCTTGCAAACGGTTTTTCGTAAAATTACCAAAGGAGGGTAGAGGAAGAGATTGATGGCTATTTTGGAGGTGGATCGTCTTACAAAAACCTTTGGAGGATTGACTGCCGTTAAGGATCTTTCCTTTGGATTGAAAAAGGGAGAGATCTTAGGCGTGATCGGTCCCAACGGAGCTGGAAAGACGACTCTATTTAATCTTATCACGGGGTTCTATCGACCCGATACAGGAACCGTCCTCTTCCAAGGGAAGAATATTACCGGCCTTAGGCCTCATCAAATCTGTAACCGAGGTCTCACTCGAACGTTTCAGATTACCCAACCTTTTGCCAATCTAACCGTCTTGGAAAACGTGAAAATAGGAGCCTATAACCGCATTCCATCCAGTCAAGAAGCGACTCAAGAAGCCCTTAAGGTTTTAGATACCGTGGGCCTTTACGAAAAAAGAAATGAGTTTGCTTCTGCTCTTTCTGTTGGGCATCGACAGTGTTTAGAGTTAGCGAAAGCCCTGGCAACCCGGCCTGAGATCCTTCTCTTGGATGAGGTCGTCGCGGGCTTGAATCCAAAAGAAACGAACCAAGTCATCGTCAATATTCACAAGATCCAAAAACAGGGAGTCACGGTCATGCTGATTGAGCATGTCATGAAAGCCATCATGTCACTCGCCAATCGAATTATCGTCATGCAATATGGAGAAAAGATTGCCGAGGGAGTGCCTGAGGAAATATCTAGAGATCCTAAAGTCATTGAAGCTTATCTCGGAGAGGAATATAAATTTGTTAAAAATCAGTAAGGTCAACTCACATTATGGCGATGTGCAGATCCTTCATGATGTCACACTGGAGGTCCGTGAACAGGAGATCGTCACGATCGTCGGAGCCAATGGAGCCGGTAAAACGACTCTCCTGAAGACCGTTGTCGGTATCCTTTGTCCCACCTCAGGGGAAATCCAGTTTTTGGGCGAGCGCATAGACCATCTTTATCCTCACCAAATCGTGGATAAAGGTCTGGTGCGTATTCCTGAAGGGAGAAAGATCTTTCCGAGCTTGTCCGTTCTCGAAAATCTGGAACTGGGGTCCTATCTTCCTAAACCCAAGGCAAGACGATCTGAGAGTTTGGAAAAGGTTTTTTCACTTTTCCCGGTTCTTAAAGAACGTTCCCAACAACTTGCAGGAACCCTGTCAGGAGGGGAACAGCAGATGTTAGCCATTGGGCGAGGACTCATGTCTCTACCCCACCTCTTGATGTTGGATGAACCTTCGCTGGGGCTGGCTCCCCTTCTTGTCCGAGATATCTTTCGAAAGGTTCGTGAGATCAATCAAGATGGCACAACCATTCTCTTAGTAGAGCAGAATGTTTTTAACGCCTTGGAGATGGCTCATGAGGGTTACGTCCTTGAGAATGGGAGGATCGTTTTAAACGGAAAATCACAGGATCTTTTAGGGAATGATTATATTAAAGAAGCCTACCTTGGAATCTAACAGGATGCTGAAAAAGACATTTTTTCAAGGGTGCTCAAAAATGCCCGGATGCAAGGCTCCCGAAATCCTGAGGAGTGAGGCGTACTTGGATGTACGCTGCAACGACGAAGGATGAGGGAAACGCCGCAGACGGGCGTTTTTCAGCACCCTGCTAAGGTTTTGAAAAAGGAGACAGACTTCAATCAGAAAGGAGGTGAAAAGAGTAGATAGTCACTTTTAGACTTTTATCCACGAAAGGAGGGAATGGAAATGGAAAAGAAAGGTAAAGATCATAAAGGAGGTGGAATAAGTCGAAGGGCCTTTCTAAAGGCTGCCGGGATCACTGGCTTGGCCTCCTCCGCAATAGGGTTTCCTGCAGTCCTTCGAGGCGCTGAACCCAAAGAAATCCTAATCGGATCGATCCATCCCGTTACCGGTCCAGTGGCCTATGATGGTACGTCGCTCGCACAGGCCGTTGAATTGGCCGCGGCTCAGAAGAATGCTGCGGGTGGGATAAAATCGATGAGCGGAGCAAAATTAAAGGTGCTTCTCTTAGATTCAGAGGCAAAACCAAAGGTTGGGGAGGCGGCAGCTGAGAAACTGATTCGGGATGGATGCATTTGCCTTTTGGGATGCTACAATAGCCCTGTGGCCATGGTCACCACTCAAGTGGCCGAGAGGAGCGGGGTTCCTCACATCATCACCGTGGCAGTGGCCGACGAAATCTTGGAACGGGGATTCAAATATACCTTTCGGGTACAGCCAGATGCTACAAACATGGCAGAGATGACCTGCAAGTATACTCGCCAATTGGCCGAAAAGTTTAACATGACTCTCAAAACCATGTCCTGCTTGCACATCAGCGGTTTTGGTGCTGTCGTTTACAACAAGCTGGTCAAGTTGGCTCCCAAGTATGGCTTTGAAGCCATCGGTAATGTCTCTTACGGCTTTGGTGTATCAGACCTTACAACGGAAGTCTCCAAAGTCAAAGGCATGAATGCCGATGTGATCATCGATGTAGGCTATCTGCCGGACGGCATTTTGAAGATCAAGACGTACTCGGATCTCAAGGTGGAGCCCAAGGGCGGGATCATTGGGTGTGCCAATGGCGCCTTTAGCAATCCGAGCATGGTTACCGAATTGGGGAGATTGGCAGAGCATATCATGGATGGAAACTATTGGCACAATCCTCGAAGCCCCTTGGCCAGAAATGTCATCGCCGAGTATAATAAAAAATATACCAAGGTGGTCTTCCAATCCCATGCCGTCCACGCTTACAATGCGGCCTTGGTCATCATCGACGCGCTGGAAAGGACAGGGACAACAGATCTGGTCAAGATTCGCGATGCCATTGCTAAGACTTCATTGAAAGAACACATTGCGCCTGGAGGACTCATTGAATTCGATTCAACTGGGCAGAATAAGAACGCAATGGCCACGCTCCAACAGGTTCAGAAGCGAGATATTAAGGTGGTCTTGCCGGACGAATTTTCGGATGCTAGGCCTGTATTTCCGATCCCTCCTTGGAGCGCCAAATCATAGGGCAAGTCATAATGGGGAGTAAGGCCAAAGTCTTACTCCCCCTTCCTTTTACCGGAATATTTCAACATAATATTTCAACATAATCGTAAGGAGAAGAAAATATGGTGAAGGCCATTTTAGGATACGATATCCTGCCAGGCATGACAGCGGAAGAATATGAAAAATGGTTGTGGGAGATTCACGTTCCCGATTTAAGAAGGATTCCGGGATTAAAAAAAGTGGTGTTTAATACCGTAAAAGGAGTTGTCAGAGGTAAAACCACCTTCTACCGGATTTCGGAACTCCATTATGAGAACATGAAGGCCTTTGAGAAGGCTGCTGAATGGCGCAAAGAAAACCCTGTCTCTGAGGAGAGAAGTCCCAATGGGAAAACAGATTTCAAATTCTATGTGGTTTGTGAGACTGAGGAAATCGATTTCGAAAATTGAGAATTACCAAGTATCGTCCTCCAGATCACCTTACCACCTTGAAAAATCCCCAAAAATATTAGAGATAATTTTCACAAGCCCAATTTCCCCTTGACAAATAACAAGATGTTGTTGTAGTGAATAAGGGTCACACTAAATATAGCCTATCATCAATCCTAACTTCGTCAAATTCCACAACTCAGGTGATAAAAAAATGGCACATGTCATTGAGATGAAAGAGGAACGTAAAGATTTTAAGGAAGAGTTTGAAACAACGGATATGGCCCTCTTCGTTCGCACCTCTGAAGAGTCGTTGAATGATTGGAACCGTCAGAGGATCGTCGATGCCCTCATCCGGGAGACTTATATTGATGTCGACACCGCAAAAGAGATCGCCCGGGAGGTGGAAGATTTAATTGTCACCTCCAAAATTAAAATGATCACTGCCCCCCTCGTCCGTGAGCTGGTTGACACCAAATTGGTTGAAAGAGGACTGGAACAGGCGCGCAAGATGCACACCCGTCTCGGTATGCCACTTTACGATGTGGACCAGTTGATCCTCCACCCTAATAAGGAGAATGCCAATGTCCCTCACGGCCCGGAGGCCACCAACCTCACCCTTGCGGAGAGGATCAAAAAGGAGTATGCCCTTCTCTCTGTCTTCTCACAGGAGACGGCAGATGCGCACATGCGAGGCGATATCCATCTCCATGATCTGGGTTTTGTGGATCGGCCATACTGCAGTGGACAATCCCTCGAATATATCAAGCGGTTCGGCCTGAGCCTTCCCAACTCCATTGCAATGGCCAAACCTGCCAAACATCCGGAAGTGCTCCTTGCCCATATGGTGAAGTTTGCTGCCGGACTTCAGAGCAATTTTGCTGGAGCCATTGGCTGGGATTCTGTCAATCTCTTCTTCGCTCCCTATCTGGTCGGAATGTCGGATCAGGACCTCGAACAATTGGCGCAGATGCTGATCTTCGAATTCTCTCAGCAGGCGGTTGCCCGTGGAGGTCAGGCGATCTTCACCGATATCAATCTCTACTGGGAGGTTCCCAAACATTTCGAAAATGTCCCTGCCATTGGGCCAGGCGGAAAAAAGACAGGAAAGAATTACAGCGACTATATCAATGAATCACAGCGCTTTGCATGGGCCCTCTTCAATGTCTTCATGGAAGGGGATGGATCCGGAAGGCCTTTTTTCTTTCCAAAACCACTCGTCCATATTACCGAGAAGTTCTTTCAGACTCCCGGCCATATGGATTTCCTCCATCACATCTGTGAAGTCGCCTCTGAAAAGGGCAACACCTATTTTGTTTTCGATCGCGGGGAGACAGCCAAAATCTCTGAATGCTGCCGCCTCAGTTTCAAACTGGAGCAGACTGACCTCGAGGATGCAAAGGAACCCTGGAAGATGCGATACTGCGCCCTCCAGAATGTCACGCTTAACCTTCCGCGTATCGCCTATCTCGCCAAAGGGGAAGATACCCAGCTCTTTTCGAAGCTGACGGAGTTCATCGAGGTTGCAGTCAGGGCCCATCTCGAGAAGAAAGCTTTCATTGAAAAACTCCTCTCCATCGGAGAACGGGGCCCTCTCGCCCTCCTGGCCATGAACCGCGATGGCTCTCCCTATCTGAGGATGCATCGCGCGAGCTTTCTTATTGGCATGGTCGGACTCAATGAATTGATTCAAATCCATACCGGCCAGGAGATGCATCAGTCGAGGCAGGCCTTCAAATTCGGGTTGAAGGTGATCGCCCACATGAAGCTGCTGGTTGACAAGTTAAGCGAACGCTATGGAATGCGGTTCGTCCTCGAACAGACGCCCGCTGAATCAACCGCCTACCGTTTTGCCAAACTGGACCTCCGGTTTCACTCGCCCCGATCCGGCCACATTGTCAAGGGCGACATTTCCAAAGGGGAGGTCTATTATACGAATTCAACCTATCTGAACAACTCTGCTGTGCTCAATCCGATTGAAAGGGTCCGGCAAGAAGGGCTGTTTCATCCCTTGATCGAGGCAGGCGCACTGACTCACATCTGGCTCGGGGAAGCAAAACCTTCAAAAGAATCTCTCGCCAACTTTGTGATCAAGACCTTCAAGCATACTCAGAATGACCAGATTGCTTTTTCACCGGAGTTCACCACCTGCAATGCCTGCAATCGAACGAGTCGGGGACTCCACTCCACCTGCCATTACTGCGGATCGACAGAGGTGGATGGCATCACCCGAATCACCGGCTACTTTACCAAACTCTCGAGCTGGAACAAGGGAAAGATCGGTGAGCTCCACAACCGCTACCGGAATCAGGCCTACATCGAAGCCGATCGGGGAGAAACCGTCCTGATGACCGGGTGATATTTATTAAGAGTCTCAAAATAGTATATACATGGAAAACCAAAGGCTCAAAGACTCATAACCCCACCTACCCTCCCCTTATTTTAAGGGGAGGAATATACCCCCTCTTAAATTAAGAGGGGGGAGGGGGAGTTATTTAATTGATCGAACCTTTTAGGTTCATGCCAAAGAATATCTATTCTATTATGAGACTGTTAATAAGTGAGAGATAACGGTTACAAAAAAGGGGTTACGGTGATGAAACTCGTACCGAAGCCGGAAGCTCGAAACTTGAAGCTCGAGTATCCAGTTTCGATATACGAGCCTCGATACGAGTTTCGATAACGACAAACGATAATTTATTTTAAGGAGAAAACATGGGACATATCAAAATCTTTGTTAAAGCAAAATGTCCGAAATGCCCGGCGGCCAAAGAGATTGGAATAGAGTTGAAGAAGGAGGGCCTGCCGGTTTTTCACTATGATCTGGATACGATCGATGGCCTGGCAGAAGCCTCCTTCTACAGCATCCTCTCCACCCCCTCGTTAATTATTGAGGATGAAGAGGAAAAGGAAGTGGCTAGCTGGCGAGGCATGGTTCCCACCCTTCAGGAGGTAAAGCATCACCTGTTCCGGAGTAATTGATCCAACCTCCGTGATGACACCTGTCATAGTGATCCGATATCCCGGGCAGGACTTACCTTCTCTCTTTTATGAATATCAGTTATGATCGAGATCAAGGGATTCATAGAAACCTCCTTTCTGGATTGGCCGGGGAAGATCTGTTCTGTCCTTTTTCTCCCGGGCTGTAACTTCCGCTGTCCGTACTGTCATAACCATCCCCTGGTCTTCCATCCCGGACAGTTCGCTTCGATACCTCTGAACGAAATATTCCGGCGCCTCCATTCCTTTAAGGAATGGATCGATGGGGTCTGCCTTACGGGTGGAGAGCCCACTCTTCACGCCGATCTTCCTTTTTTGATCCGCGAAATTAAAAAGAATGGATGGCCGGTTAAACTCGACACCAATGGCTCTAACCCGGAGATGCTCGAAAAACTCATCGATAAAAAAGAGGTTGATTTCATTGCCATGGATGTGAAAGCTCCTCTGGATCTCTTCAGTTACCGGCGATCCACCGGAGTCTCCATCGATCCCGCGCTCATATCGAAATCAATTGAAATATTGAAGCGAGAAAAAGTGGAGTATCAATTCCGGATGACCATCGTTCCTCAATTCCACAGCGAGGAAGAGATCAAGGCCCTGGGCGAACAATTAAAGGCCGGTCAAAGATTGATCCTGCAGAATTTCAATCCAGAGAATCCAATGGATCCTTCCCTGAAACAAACGACTCCTTACGACCCGAAAGCGCTGAAAGAGATGGAGAGAATGGTCCAGGGAATCCTTTAGAAAATTAGATCTCGGAGTGGGTAAAAGGACACAGGGTTTAATTGTTTTAAGCACCAAATTTCAAATACCAAACTCCAAACAAATCCCAATGATCGAAATTCTAAATCTCAAATTGAATCATTTCGGTCATTGAAATTTGGAACTTATTTGGATTTGGGATTTGAAATTTTGGACAACACTTTCTATCGGATCAAGAGAGCATGAGAGCAGCCTGTAATCGCATTGAGGGATGAATTGAAAACGCTTCTCGTCACCGCAGGGGTGATCATTGAAAAGAAGAAAGTCCTCGTTACTCAGAGAATGGAAGGGGCGCCACGCGGCCTCCTTTGGGAATTTCCTGGAGGAAAGGTGAAAGAGGGCGAGGACCCCAGGGACGCTCTGCGCAGGGAGTTCAAAGAGGAACTCGATGTCGATGTAGAAGTGGGAAAAATCATTGAAGCTGTCTTTCATACGTATCCCGAATATCCGATTCTTCTTCTCGCCTATCATTGCCGTATTAAAAAGGGGGTTCCAAAACCTATCGGGTGTCGCGATCTCAAATGGGTCAGTTTAAAAGAGCTAACTCAATTAGCCATGCCTCCTGCGGATAAACCCATCCTCATTCAATTGGGTTCCTCTGGAGAAGGCCTTATTTAAAACAACAGTAGGGAGCGGTTTCAAACCGTTCCCGATGGATAATCTAATAAAATGGTTCTTTCGGCTTTCGTATGGGTGTTTCCCCCCCCTCTTAAAATAAGTCGTTGCGACTCGAAACCGAGAGGGGGAAGGGGGAGTTATAAGGGGTGGTTACCCTCTCAATTCAGGGATGAACCAATAACTTAAAATTGCTTGACAAATGAATTGATATCATTATAAGATTACCAACCTCTGGCAGAAAAACTCTTTGAGAATAGGTTTTTGGCAACCATCTTTTCAATTCCATTTGATTCTTACAAAAGGGGGTGATGTGTGCCTGGTCATGGATAGGCACCGGTTACAATTTTATAACAATCTTAAAAAAAAAAGGAGGGTTCTATGAAGCGAATTTTTATCTTATCCATGGTATGTGTATTGGCGATTTGTCTGGTAGCGGTCTCTGCGCCAGCGCAGTCGAAAAAAGAAGCGTTCAAGTACGAAGACAAGATTGGTGTAGTGAAAATTAAGAAAGGTGATCCCATCCACATTGCCTGCTGGATGGTCGTTGCAGGTGCGGATGCAACCTTGGGAACAGACACGAAACGGGGTGTTGAGATTGCCATTGAAGACAAAGGCGGAAAAATTCTTGGCTTTGCCGTCAAACTGTCTGTCCAGGACACTGGATGTAATGCTGAAGGTGGTCAGGCCGCTGCAACAAAGCTCGCCGCAGATCCGACCATTGTGGCTGCCATTGGTTCAAACTGCTCAAGTGAAGCCCGTCCGGGCGCTCCCATTCTCTGGAAGGCCGGAATTGCAACAGTTTCACCCTCAAATACCGCCCCGGATCTCACCGCACCCAATAGGGGACCGGGATATGATGGTTATCTCCGAACCGCTCACAACGATAAGGTTCAGGGGGCCGTTGCCGCTGAGTTTGCCATTAAACAGCTAAAGATTAAAAAGGCGGCAACGATTCATGATGGAAGTCCTTATGCAGAGCAACTTCAGGGTGTTTTTGCTGAGAATTTCAAAAAACTGGGCGGGACCATCACCTCACAGGAAGCCGTGGCACCCACGGATACAGACATGAGGCCCGTCCTGACCAAGATTGCAACTGGAAAACCAGATCTCATCTATTTCCCAATCTTTATCGCGGCTGGTGGACATGTGACCCGGCAGGCGAAGGAAGTAAAAGGCCTTGAAAAAACAAAACTGATGAGCGCAGATGGAACCTTTTCCCCCGACTTTATCAAAGCCGCTGGGAATGCGGCTGTGGGAATGTATCACTCCAGTCCTGACTTCTCCGCATTCGGCGAAGGATACAAAACTTTCCTCGATAAGCACCAGAAAAAGTACGCTGAGAAGCCGATCGCTCCGTTCCATGCCCATGGCTATGATGCGGCAATGATCGTCTTCGCCGCCATCGAAAAAGTCGGCAAGGTGGCTCCGGACGGCACGCTCCACATCGGTCGTCAGCAGCTAAGGGATGCCCTTTATGCAACCAAAGACTTCAAGGGACTGACGGGAAAACTCACCTGTGGCGCAACAGGAGACTGTGCAGACCCGATGATCGCCATCTATCAGATGACAGCCGACAATGTCAAAAAATTGGCGAATCCGGAGAAGCCCATCTGGTCACCCGCAGTCGCAGCGGCGCCAAAACCAGCTCCTGCTAAAGAAGCGCCAAAGAAGAAATAACTCGATTGCATGAATGAATGATAGTCTCTCACCCCACCCTCTCCCCGTTTTGGAGAGGGTAAGGGTGGGAGCATATGTTCTCAGTATCTACTTGTGCCGATGTTTTAAGAAGGATAGGAAATCCCTATGCTCAAACGCTGGATTGAAAGGATCACTCCCACGGATGTGGTCATGTGGCTCATCGGAGGAGCCATCTTACTCTTAATCTTCTGGGGTTCCACGGCGACTCTTGCTGCCGGAACATACTCAGGCCACCATTGGTTTGATTTCATCATCTTCGGCATTGCCCAGGGAAGCATCTACGCCCTTATCGCCATGGGTTATACCATGGTCTATGGCATTCTCAGGATGATCAATTTCGCCCATAGCGAAGTCTTCATGAGCGGGCCGTATACAGCCTATTTTGTAGCGGCCGCCTTTTATTCATCCGACTTTCTCGATCAATATCCCATTTTTAGTCTCATCATGATTTTTCTCGTTTCCATGGGAACTTCGACACTGGTGGCCGTCCTTCTGGAACGTATCGCCTACCGTCCGCTCCGGACCGCCCCCCGTCTTATCCCACTGATCACGGCCATCGGAGCCTCCTTCTTTCTACAATATACCTTCAGAGGATTTTACGGTTCGGGATTCCAGGCCTATCCGGTGATTAACATCCTGGAGGGCGAATGGGGCATCGGGGAGTTTCGCATCCTGAAGTTTCAGGCGGTAGTCATAGTGGCGGCAGCTATCCTGATGGCCGCCCTCTACTCGTTTGTTCAGCGTACCCGCGTGGGCAAGGCGATTCGCGCGGTATCCGAAGATAAAGAGGCCTCCGCCCTGATGGGGATTGATATAGACAGAATGATCGTCACCACTTTTGTCATTGGAGGCATGTCTGCCGGAGCCGCAGGTGTGCTCTATGCCCTGATGTTTAAACAGGTCCATTTCTTTATGGGTTTCATCCCGGGAATTAAAGCGTTCACTGCAGCCGTATTAGGTGGTATCGGAAACATCCCCGGGGCCATGTTGGGTGGAATCTTTCTCGGCCTTGTGGAGTCTGTGGGGCCGAGTCTTTTTCTCGATGGTCTGGGTATTGTCGCCCCTTACCAGTTAAAAGATGCGATCGCCTTTATCATGCTTGTACTTGTGTTGATCTTTCGGCCTACCGGTATTTTAGGAGAACGTTTGGTTGTGAAGAAAGCCTAAAGAAGTTTGGGGTAGGGGCAATTTATGAATTGCCCCTACGGAATCCAGGGAACTATGAGACATGCAGTTAAAATCGGATTGATTGGCGGTGTGGTTGAGGTTCTCCTCTCCCTTATCGGGATGGTGGAGGCGTTCAGCCAGCGTGATATCATCGCCAATGTTATTTCAATGGGTCACACGCTTCTTTTAGTTGCGGCCTTTTTTATAGGTTATCTTGCGGCTAAGCGAACCCCTGAAGCGGGTCCGATAAAAGTTCTTACCAATAGTTTTATCTCCGGACTTCTGGTGGCAGGTCTGTTAGCCCTTTTGGTCATCACAGGGGGCCTCATCAACCTGCGGAAGGTTTTCATCAACGCTTCTCCCCTACTCTATAGTCTGCTGACCTTCGGCATGGGAAAAGGATCGGGGCTCTTGCTCCTTCTTGTCATCGGAGCCATCACCACCTTTCTTGCAGGCCTCTTCTATCTTGCACCAAACCTTCTCCGCCGGGTATTGCTCATCTCATTTGGAAGCATCGTTTGCGCAGGCGTCTTACAAGACCTGCTTCGTCCAACGTTCGCCCTATGGGGACCTATTGCCGTTATCAATGAATGGCTCTTTACAGCCAATGGCCTGACAATTCAGGGTGCTATTGGACTGTTCATTTTGATCGCCACCTTTTTTCTCTTCTGGTCCAGAAAAGGAAAGACGATTCAAACTGGGTTTCGACGCCTCCCCTCTGCTTCTCAGCGAATCCTAAAGACAGTGAGCATCCTCATCCTGGTCTTCGTTCTTCTCATCCTTCCTCAGGTTCTTGGTCTTTTCCTGAGCGAAGTCCTTACGATCGTGGGTCTTTATGTCCTCCTGGGGCTTGGACTCAATATTGTCGTGGGGTATGCCGGTCTCCTGGATCTTGGGTATGTGGCTTTCTTTGCCATCGGCTCTTACACCGTTGCGGTGTTAACCTCCCCTGAAATAGCCTCCTGGGGTTTCTCCTTCTGGGAAGCCCTGCCCTTTGCGGTTGTGCTGGGAATCATTTCAGGAGTCCTGCTTGGAATTCCTGTCCTCAAGATGCGGGGAGATTATCTTGCTATTGCTACCCTCGGTTTTGGTGAAATCATCCGTATTCTCGTCCTTTCAGACTTTCTCCGGCCATGGCTGGGCGGAGCACAGGGCATCGGGAGGATTCCCAAAGCTACCCTCGGCGGCTTTGAGTTCTCAGGCCCTCAGCAGATTTATTATCTCATTTTGGCAGGTTGCCTTCTGGTGGCTTTTGTGTCCCTACGCCTGAGGGATTCAAGACTGGGCCGTGCATGGATGGCTGTCCGGGAAGATGAGGATGTGGCCCAAGCCATGGGCATCAATCTCGTAGCTACAAAACTGCTTGCCTTTGCTACAGGGGCAGGCTTCTCTGCAATCAGCGGAGCCATCTTTGCAACCAAGATCGGTTCGGTCTACCCTCACAGTTTCAATGTCATGATCTCCATCAATATTCTTTGTGTCATCATTGTGGGCGGAATGGGATCCATCCCTGGAGTTATTGTGGGAGCCGCGGCCCTGGTCGGTCTGCCCGAACTTCTGCGGGAATTTGCCGAATACCGCCTTCTTGTCTACGGAGCCGTTCTGGTGGCCATGATGCTTCTCAGACCCGAAGGGCTTTGGCCTGAGGCAGTACACCGCCGTGAGTTTCATGAAGAGGAAAAAGAAGGAGAACCAGAATTGTTCTCGGACTTGAAATCAGATTGATCGGAAAACAATATGGCGCTTCTCTCTACAAATAAAGTGACAAAACGCTTCGGCGGTCTGGTGGCTGTAGGTGACCTCGATGTTAGCATTCGGGAAAAAAGCATCCATAGCATCATCGGGCCCAACGGCGCAGGCAAAACAACTTTTTTCAACTGTGTCACAGGTTTTTACAAACCTGAAGAAGGAAAAATCCTTTTCGATAACCACTCTCTTGTAGGCCTTCTCCCTGATCAGATCGTCCGTCTTGGAATCTCCCGGACCTACCAGAATATTCGCCTCTTTCCAAACCTTACGGCTATGGAAAACATTCTGGTAGGCCTTCATGGCCATCTTCATGCGGGATTTTTTGGCATCGTCATGGCAACTCCTGCCACACGGCGGGAAGAGAAAGAGGCCGCAGAGGAGGCAAGGCGTCTTCTTAAATTTGTCAATCTCACCGGCAAAGGCGATTTTTTAGCAAAAAATCTTCCTTACGGAGATCAACGCCGTCTTGAAATTGCGCGGGCGCTTGCGTCCAGACCAAAACTTCTACTTCTGGATGAACCCACAGCCGGGATGAACCCGAAAGAAACGCAGGACATGATGGATTTCATCCAGCATCTGCGCGATGAATTAGGGATCACCATCTTGCTTATTGAGCATCAGATGAGAGTCGTGATGGGTATTTCCGAGACCGTGACCGTGCTGGATTACGGTGAAAAGATTGCAGAAGGTACTCCGGTCGAAATTCAGAGAAACCCGAAAGTAATTGAAGCATACCTCGGAAGAGGAAGCACCGCTGAAGCACAGGTAGTCGTATAGGCTAATAGTCACATAGTCGAATAGTCTCTTAGTCAAAACAATGAAGATTAAGAGGTTTGAAGACCTGGATAGTTGGAAAAAAGCAAGAGAGTTGGCCAATATGATTTATAACCTGACCAACCAAAAAGTATTCTGCCGTGATTTACAATTACGCAATCAACTGCGAGATGCAAGTGGATCAGTCATGCACAATATTGCTGAAGGTTTTGACGCTGGTTCAGATGCAGAATTCATCCGATTTTTAAAAATATCCCGACGTTCAGCAAGTGAAGTGCAATCCGAGTTATATCTCGCACTCGATCAAAATTATATTACTTCAATGCAACTCGGAGAAGCATACGACAAAGCCACGGAAGTAAAACGGCTGATCAATGGTCATATTACTTATCTGCGCAGAACTAAAAAATGATCTTTTAGCTATTCGACTATAAGACTATATGACTACTTGACTAATAGACTAAATTATGTCTTTACTCGAGATTCAAAATATCCATTCTTATTATGGCCACATCCACGCCCTCAAGGGAGTTTCGCTCGATGTGGACAAAGGAGAGATCGTCACCCTAATCGGAGCCAACGGTGCTGGCAAGAGTACGATGCTCAAGACGACGAGCGGACTGCTTAAGCCCCGTCAGGGATCGATTCTCCTGGAGGGCGAAGACCTCACACGCTATCGCCCTCATCAGATTGTGGTGAAAGGGGTGGTTCAGGTTCCGGAGGGTCGCCGGATCTTCGGCCGCCTGACGGTGAAAGAAAATCTCGAGATGGGCGCCTTTGCAATCACTGATTCGCGTCGCATCGAATCCAACCTCGAACGCGTCTTTAACCTATTTCCCAGACTTCGTGAACGCCAGAAGCAGGTGGGAGGCACACTCAGCGGCGGCGAACAGCAGATGTTAGCCACGGGCCGCGCATTGATGGCCAACCCAAGCGTCCTCTTGATGGACGAACCTTCAATGGGATTGGCTCCTGTTCTGGTTGACATCATTTTTGATACTATTCGACAGCTCCATGCGGATGGCACAACTATCCTCCTCGTCGAGCAGAATGCCCGTATGGCCCTCCAGGTGGCCAGCCGTGGCTATGTCCTTCAATCAGGCGTCGTGGTCCTCAGTGACTCCGCTGAAACCCTCCGTCAAAACGAAATGGTCCGCAAAGCCTACCTCGGCGAATCTTAAAAACTAATATCTCTACTCTTCTAGCAGTGTTCAATTTTTGTCAGATTCACCACCTTTTTGACATAACGTCAGCTTGAAACCGCCCTATTCTCTTATTAAAATATTATAGAAATTTAAATTTATATATAAAAACAAATAGTTACAAGAAGAACAGGTTCTCGAATCCATTGGGCACATTTTTTGCTTAAAATGCATTAAAAACAGAATAAATAGGAGAAATCCAATGTTAGTCACAGAAAGGGATCCGGTTCTTACAACAGATGAGGCCATCGAGTATCTAAAAGTCTCAAAGCCCACCTTCCTAAAATATATCCGCCTCGGCAGAATCAAGGCCATCAAAGCAGGAAAAGGCTGGAGAATCCTCCAATCTGAACTCTATCGCTTCCTTAAGGGTGAAGAAATTAAAGAAACAGAGCAGGGAGGAGAAGCTTGAACATTCAAGAACTGGCAAATCATCTGGAGATCGAGGAAAGCCAATGTTTAGAATTGACCGAGCTCTTTTTAAAGACGAGCTCCACTGAATTGACACATCTCGAATCGGCCATAGGAAAGAAGGATTTAGTGACGATTGAAAGGATGGCTCATTCGATCAAGGGGTCGGCGGTCATCCTCGGGCTTTCGGAGATTCATGAGGCTGCAAAAAAAATCGAAATCGCAGCAAGAGAGAATCGTCTGATGGAAATCAACAGAGGCGTTTTAATGATCAGGGAAAAACTCGGTTGGATGGCAGAAGTCCTCCAGGGGAAAAAGTAAATGCAAAAACTTAAAATTCAAATTGCACTCGCCTTTCTGAAGCTTAAGATGATGTCCCTTCTGACTCTCAAACTTTTATTCAATAAAATGGTGAGAACCCATTAACGGAGCCTAAAGGAAGTGATGATGAAAAAGAAGATCATGGTGGTGGATAATCACCCCCTTGTGCTGAAGTTTATATCTCAATTACTTGAAAAAGAGGGCTATCAGGTGGTCACGGCCGAAGATGGCCTTTCCGCGCTTGAAATCTTAAAAACATTCGACCCTGATATCATCTTCATTGACCTGATCATGCCCCATATCGGTGGAGAAAAACTCTGTCAGATCATCCGAAAGAATCCAAAATTGAATGAGACCTACCTGATCATCCTTTCGGCAATCGCCGCTGAACAGGAAGTGGATTTTTCCGGATTCGGAGCGAATGCCTGTATTGCCAAAGGATCGCTCGACAAGATGACCAAGCATATTCTAACCGCCATCGAACAGGCCGGACGGAGAAGCCTCCTTCCTCCCCCATTGAAGCCCATCGGGCTTGACGATGTCTATGCGCGACATATCACCTCTGAGCTGCTCTCTGTCAAAAAGCACTTTGAGGTCGTCCTCAACAGCATGGTGGAGGGCATCCTCGAAATCACGCTCGAAGGAAAGATTGTTTATGCAAATCCGATGGCCACTTCATTGATTCATAAGACAGAGGATGAGATCCTCTCTTCAGATGTCTTGGACCTCTTTCCGGAATCGGTACGAGAGAGTATTAGAAAAGAGTTCCAAGACATGTCTCTTCACCCAAAA
>VGRY01000024.1 GCA_016875195.1 Deltaproteobacteria bacterium | reverse complement strand
ATTGATCTCTCTTGGGCCAAAAACCTTACCCCGATACTTGATCGTTTCGTTCATGATTCATGTTTAACACACGGAGAATCAGAACGCAAGCCCTTCTTAATTGCACCCCGTAACTGAGGGGTTACAATTATAATTAAAAAAATATTGACAAACAGCTTTTTTTCAGATAATATTATAAAGTTTTTTCGCCTTAAACTCTTGTTCAATCTATTGAGTTTGTAACTTATTGAAATTATTAGTTCTGTTTAATGAGGAGATAAATGCCAACAGTTAGTCAATTGGTTCGAATTGGAAGAAGTGCGGTAAAAAGTAAGACCTCTGCCCCTGCTCTAACAGGATCGCCCCAAAAAAGGGGGGTTTGTATTCGAGTTTATACCACAACACCTAAGAAGCCAAATTCCGCTCTTCGAAAGGTTGCCCGTGTACGATTGACCAATGGGATTGAAGTGACGGCTTATATCCCAGGAATCGGGCATAACCTTCAGGAACACTCCGTCGTTCTCATCCGTGGAGGAAGAGTTAAGGACCTGCCAGGAGTTCGATACCATATCATTCGGGGCACCCTCGATGCGGTAGGGGTACAAGACCGCAAACAGGGACGTTCAAGGTACGGAGCCAAGAAACCCAAGTAACAACCTCTCTTTGAGTATGGCTGAATATAGGAAGAAGGAGTAGTTATGCCCAGAAAAAGAGAAGTAAGAAAGAGAGAGATATTGCCAGATCCGAAATATCGTGATGTGATGATCGCCAAGTTTATCAACGGCATCATGCGCGAAGGGAAGAAGAGCGTGGCAGAAGGGATCTTTTATGGAGCCCTTAATCTCATTAAAGACAAGACTCAATCTGATCCAATCAAAATCTTTAACCAGGCGATGGATCATGTGAAGCCGATGATCGAGGTAAGACCCCGGAGGGTCGGCGGTGCCACCTATCAGGTGCCGGTAGAGGTGAGGCCAAGCCGGAAAACATCTTTAGCGATTCGATGGATCATTGGTTATGCAAAACAGCGCTCGGAAAAGACGATGAAAGAGAAACTTTCCGCTGAATTAATCGATGCAGCCAATAGCCGTGGGGCCTCTGTTAAAAAGAGAGAGGATACCCACAAGATGGCAGAAGCCAACAAGGCGTTTGCTCACTACCGCTGGTAACTGTTTAATATCAATTCCATTCAGCTCCAATTGGTACTGGGTGGGTGAAAGGTTTAGGTCAAGGATAAGGTTTAGGATTTAATTAGTTCCCCCTTCAATCTCAATCTTAACCTCAACCTGTTTTCCATAATTTTGAATTTCAATCACGCAATGCGCGTGACTCAAATCGTTAAGAGGTTTTCGGTGTCAAACGTTTTAAAAGAGATGACCAGAAATATTGGCATCATGGCCCACATCGATGCGGGAAAGACAACGACCACGGAGCGTATCCTCTACTATACCGGTGTCACCCACAGGATGGGAGAGGTCCATGACGGCTCTGCCACGATGGATTGGATGGAGCAGGAGAAGGAGAGAGGGATTACCATTACCTCTGCGGCTACGACCTGCTTCTGGAAGGATTACAGGATCAACATCATTGACACACCCGGCCATGTGGACTTTACGATCGAAGTAGAGCGGTCTCTCCGGGTATTGGATGGAGCGATTGCGGTGTTCTGCTCGGTCGGAGGAGTGGAACCTCAATCGGAAACGGTCTGGAAACAGGCTGATAAGTATGAGATACCCCGGATTGCCTTTGTCAACAAGATGGACCGGGTAGGAGCAGATTTCGACACCTGCCTTCAGATGATGATCGATCGTCTCAAGATCACCCCTCTTCCTCTTCAGATTCCAATCGGAAAAGAGGAAGATTTTCAGGGAGTGATTGATCTTGTTTCAATGAAGGCCCTTCTATTCGATCCGGACACCCAGGGATCCTATTTTGACACCACCGACATCCCTCAGGATTATCAAACTGAAGCTGCAACGCGGAGAGAATTTCTCATCGAAAGGCTTTCAGAAATGGATGATTCCTTGATGGAGAAGTTCATAGAGGGCAAGGAAGTATCTATCCCTGAAATTAAACAGGCGGTCAGAGAGGCAACCCTCAAACTAAAAGGAACGCCGGTACTCTGCGGATCAGCCTTTAAAAATAAGGGGGTCCAACCTCTGCTCGATGCGATTATCGATTATCTCCCTTCTCCGCTTGATCTACCTCCAGTGAAAGGGATTGACCTCGAAGGAGCGGAGAAAGCCTTTTCGGCTAACAACGGGCATCCTCTCTCAGCGCTTGCTTTTAAGATTATGAGCGACCCCTATACCGGCCAGCTCACCTTTTTTAGAATCTATTCCGGATCGCTCAAATCGGGCGATTTCGTCTTCAATCCCGGTAAGGGGAAAAAGGAACGGATCGGCCGGTTGTTAAAGATGCATGCAAACAAAAGGGAAGAGATCCATGAAGTATCGGCAGGAGACATCTTTGCCGCTGTAGGCCTCAAATATACCACCACCGGCGATACCATCTGTACAGAAAAAGAACCCATCATCCTCGAATCAATGAACTTCCCCGAGCCAGTCATCGCCGTTGCTCTGGAGCCTAAGACAAAGAGCGATATTGAAAAATTAGGAGTCTCCCTCCACAAACTGACCCTCGAAGATCCCTCATTCAAAGTGAAGACCGATGAAGAGACAGGCCAGACCATTATTTCCGGGATGGGCGAGCTCCATCTCGAAATCATTGTCGATCGGCTTCTGAGGGAATTCAAGGTTGAAGCCAATGTAGGCAGACCCCAGGTCGCGTATCGCGAGACGATTACGAAAACGGTCAAGTCTGAAGGCCGTTTCATACGTCAGTCAGGTGGAAGGGGTCAATATGGACATGCGTGGTTGACCCTCGAACCGCAGTCTCCTGGAAAGGGTTTTGAATTCGTTAACAAGATTGTGGGAGGCTCTGTTCCAAAGGAATACATACCTGCCATCGAAAAGGGAGTTGTAGAAGCAATGGAAAAAGGTGTTCTCGCTGGGTTTCCTATGGTCGATGTTCAAGTGACCCTCTTTGATGGATCCTATCATGATGTCGATTCCTCTGAAATGGCCTTCAAGATCGCCGGATCCATGGGATTTAAAGAAGGAGCCCGGCGCGCCAATCCTATCCTGCTTGAGCCTCTGATGTCGATTGAGATTATCACACCAGAGGAGTTTGTGGGACAGGTGGTGAGCGACCTCAACTCCAGAAGAGGAAAGACGACACGAATCGAATATCGTAAGGGAACCAATGTGATCACCGGAGAGGTTCCTCTGGCCAATGTGTTTGGATATGTTACCGACCTTCGATCCCTCACACAGGGAAGGGCGACCTTCACCCTGCAATTCTCACATTACAAGCCGGTGCCTGCATCCGTGAGTGAGGAGATCCTTTCAGAATTGAGAAAGGTTGCCTGAGAGCAGCCAGAGACAAGGAGGGATTAAGCCATGTCGAAGCCGAAATTTGAGAGGACGAAGCCGCATGTGAACATTGGGACGATTGGGCATGTGGATCATGGGAAGACGACGCTAACCTCAGCCATCACGAAAGTATTGGCAGGCAAAGGGTTGGCCTCGTATATGGCGTTTGACCAGATCGACAAGGCGCCAGAAGAAAAAGAGCGTGGATTGACGATTGCCATTGCGCACGTGGAATACGAGACAGCCAAGCGGCACTATGCGCATATCGATTGTCCTGGGCATGCGGACTACATCAAAAACATGATCACGGGAGCAGCGCAGATGGATGGGACGATTCTGGTGGTATCGGCAGCCGATGGGCCGATGCCCCAGACGCGGGAGCATGTGCTGTTGGCCAAGCAGGTGCGAGTGCCCTATATCGTGGTCTTTTTAAACAAAGTGGACATGGTAGAAGACCCGGAGCTATTGGACTTGGTGGAGTTAGAAGTAAGAGAACTTCTGTCTGGGTATGACTTTCCTGGAGATGTGGCCCCGGTGATAAGGGGATCAGCGCTAAAAGCCTTGGAATGTGGGTGTGGGAAAGTGGAATGTCAGTGGTGTAGTGGGATACTGAAACTGATGGATGCGGTGGATACCTCAATCCCCGAGCCTGTGCGAGAAGTGGACAAGCCCTTCTTGATGCCGGTGGAAGACGTTTTTTCGATCTCAGGGCGAGGGACCGTGGTAACGGGGCGAGTGGAGCGAGGGATGATCAAAGTGGGAGAAGAAGTGGAAGTGGTGGGGATACGAGACACGCTTAAGACGGTCTGTACGGGGGTGGAGATGTTTCGTAAGATATTGGATCAGGGTCAGGCGGGAGACAATGTGGGGATCTTGCTTCGAGGAGTGAAGCGAGAAGAGGTGGAGCGAGGGCAGGTGGTATCGAAGCCTGGTTCAATAACGCCGCATCGGAAATTCAAGGCAGAGACCTATATTCTGACGAAGGAAGAGGGGGGGCGGCATACGCCGTTTTTCAATGGGTATCGGCCTCAGTTTTACTTTCGGACGACGGATGTGACGGGGGTGGCGACGTTGCCTGATGGCGTGGAGATGGTGATGCCCGGGGACAACGTGTCGTTATCGGTGGAGTTGATCACGCCGATAGCGATGGAGAAGGAGTTGAGGTTTGCGATACGCGAGGGTGGACGGACGGTGGGCGCTGGCGTCATCAGCGATGTCCTCGAATAGACGGTATGTGAGAAGGAAAGGGGTAATGGAATGACAGCTCAGAAGATCAGAGTCAGCCTTAAATCTTATGACCATAAACTGCTCGACAAGTCAACGGCTGAGATCGTCGAAACAGTCCGGCGAACCGGCGCCAGTGTTGCAGGTCCTATTCCCCTTCCCACAAAGATCAATCGTTATACCGTGTTGAGGTCTCCCCATGTGGATAAAAAATCGAGGGAACAGTTTGAAATTCGAACCCACAAGCGCCTTCTCGACATCATCGAGCCAACTCAGCAGACCGTGGATGCACTGATGAAACTCGACCTGGCAGCCGGGATCGATGTGGAGATTAAACTATAAGGGATTGAAAGATCATGAAACAGACACTCGGAATTATCGGTAGAAAAATAGGAATGACTCAGATCTTTCAGGAGGATGGCTCCGTCGTTCCGGTCACGGTCATCGAAGCCGGACCTTGCTGGGTTGCCCAGAAAAAGACGAAAGAGAAAGAGGGATACGAAGCCCTTCAGATCGGCTTTCTTCCGAAGAGAGAAAAAAGCGTCAAGAAACCTCTTGCCGGCCATTGCAAAAAAGCAGGCATCACTCCGGTCACTCACCTGAAGGAATTCCGTATGGAGAGCACCGAAGGGTTTGAGTTAGGCCAGGAGATCAATGTCGGACAGCTCTTTAAGCCAGGCGATGTCGTCGATGTCACCGGGTTGAGCAAAGGGAAAGGATTTGCAGGAGTAATAAAACGGCATGGATTCCATGGTTCTCCGGGATCTCATGGTACCCATGAGTATTTTCGGCATGGCGGATCGGTAGGATCGGCCACTTACCCTCACCATACCTTTAAAGGCCTGAAGATGCCCGGCCATCTGGGAAATCATCGTGTAACGATTCAGAACATCAGGATCCTGGAAGTGAGAGAAGATCAGAACCTTCTGCTCTTACGGGGAGGCGTTCCTGGCGGTCCTCGCGGATGGGTCCTCATTCGAAGCGCCACAAAAGAGAAGAGATCTGCTGCAGCATCTGCATAAGGAAAGGGATGAGATGAGCCTATTAGCCGTCTATGACATCAACCATCAGAAAGTGAGGGAGATCGAACTGAACGATCGGATCTTTGACGCAAAGATCAATCCTTCCCTCTTTTATGATTCTGTGCGCAGCCACCTTGCTTCACAGAGAAAAGGGACCGCCGCCACGAAGAACCGAGCCCTTATCCGTGGTGGTGGAGCCAAACCGTATCGACAGAAAGGAACCGGAAATGCCCGGGCAGGAAGCCGGCGTTCTCCTCTCTGGAGAGGGGGCGGAACCATTTTCGGCCCCATGCCAAAGGACTACTCTTTCTCCCTTCCCAAAAAGGCACGGCGGGTTGCCCTCTGGTCCGCTCTCAGTTTAAAGCGTCAAGAAGGCAAACTGATTCTTCTCAACGAGTTTCCGCTTGAAGGGTTTAAAACCCGGCAGGTCCTTGAAATTCTAAAGAGGTTTAATGCAGAGAATGCCCTCATCGTGACGGATGACAAGCATACTTTCCTGGAACGGTCAGCACGAAATATTCCCGGCATCGAGGTCCTCCGTTACAATAGCCTCAATGTCTACGACATCCTGAATCATGAATACCTGATTTTATTAACCACGGCTGTCGAAAAAATAGAAGGGATGTTGGTCTCATGAAAGAGCCGCAGAAAATTATCCGAAGACCTCTGGTCACTGAAAAGAGCACCCGTCAGAAAGACGAGGGTCATCAATATGTCTTTGAAGTCGATCGGAACGCCAATAAAATCGAGATTCAGTCGGCGGTCGAACTCCTTTTCAAAGTGAAGGTCAACAATGTCCGCACCCTCAACGTATTAGGTAAGATAAAGCGTCTGGGAAGGAGATATGGAAAGAGGCCCGACTGGAAGAAGGCTGTTGTCACCCTGAGAGAAGGGGACCGCATCGACTTCTTTGAAGGAGCATAAAAACAATAAATTCGAAATACGAAGCACGAATATCGAAACAGTTTTGAAAATCAAAACATCAAAAGATTAAAAACCGTTTTTTTCGTTTTGAGTTTAAAATTTTGGTCATTCGAGTTTGTTTCGGATTTCGATATTCGAATTTCGGATTTGGGGAGTTAAAAGATGGCATTAAAAAAATTTAGACCCACTTCCCCTGGCAGACGGTTTCAAACCGTTTCGACTTTCGAGGAAATCACCTCTGCCTCACCGGAGAAAAGCCTTCTTCGTCCCATGAGGAAGACTGGAGGAAGGAACTGTTACGGAAGAGTCACGGCCTGGCACCGTGGCGGAGGCTCAAAACGGATGTACCGTATCATTGACTTTAAGAGAAACAAGAGGGAGATCCCTGCGAAGGTGGCAACCGTTGAATATGACCCCAATCGGTCCGCCCGCATCGCTCTGCTCCATTATGTGGATGGTGAGAAAAGATATATCCTCGCTCCGGATCAATTGAGGGTAGGGGATCAGGTCATGGCAAGTTCCAGCGCTGATATCAAACCCGGCAATGCCCTTCCCCTGCGAAACATCCCGACAGGCACGTTAATCCACAATGTGGAGTTGAAAATCGGAAAAGGGGGCCAGATCATTCGAAGTGCGGGAACCAGCGGTCAGTTGATGGCCAAGGAAGGTAAGTATGCTCATGTCAAACTTCCATCGGGTGAGGTACGGCTTGTCCTGCAGGACTGCTATGCCACCATTGGACAGGTGAGCAACTTCGAGCACGAAAATGTTTCTTTTGGGAAAGCAGGACGAAACCGATGGATCGGCAGACGCCCTGTTACTCGCGGAGTGGCGATGAACCCGATCGACCATCCGCTTGGTGGAGGCGAAGGAAAGAGTTCCGGAGGTCGTCACCCCTGTACGCCATGGGGGGTTCCGGAGAGGAAGACACGCAAAAATAAAAGGACGGATAAATATATCCTGAAGAGGAGAGATTAATGGCCCGGTCAATCAAAAAAGGGCCCTTTGTGGATGCCCATTTAAGAGTGAAAACGGAGGAGGCCCGGAGAACGAGGGAAGGAAGGGTGATCAAAACCTGGTCCAGGCGTTCCACCATCATTCCTGAGATGGTCGGTTTAACTTTTGCAGTCCATAATGGGAAAAAGTTTATTCCAGTCTTCGTCACTGAGGAGATGGTCGGCCATAAATTGGGGGAATTCTCCCCTACACGGACGTTCCACGGTCATTCAGGTGATCGAAAGACAAAGGTTAAGGGTAAGACTCCATAAAGGTAAACCCCATTAGAGGGACATTCGCCCTTCTAACGGGGTAAAGGTTGAGGAAAATGGAAGTCAGGGCAAAATTAAAATACGTACGATTGGGACCCAGAAAAGCAAGGCTGGTGGCTGACCTGATCAGGGGCAAAAGATCAGAAGAGGCTCTCAACATCCTGGCGTTTACAAAGAAAGCGGCCGCCAGAGTGATGACGAAGGTGTTGAAATCAGTCATTGCCAATGCCACACAGAAGAAGACAGTGGATGTTGACCGACTTTATGTGAAGAAGATCTCGGTAGACCAGGGAGTGACCTGGAAAAGGTTTACCCCGCGGGCTCTGGGAAGGGCGACCAGCATCCGGAAAAGAACGAGCCACATCACCATCGTTCTGGATGAGAAGTGAAAGGAGGATCACCTTGGGTCAGAAAGTTCATCCGATAGGGTTTCGACTGGGATATATCAGGGGCTGGGATTCACGATGGTTTGCAGAAAAGGATTATCCGCAACTTCTGATTGAAGATATACGGATCCGCGACCATCTGAAGAAAAAACTTTACCATGCCGGAGTCTCAAAGATCGAGATTGAACGGGCGGCAAGTAAAGCGAAAAAAGCCAAAGTGTCCATCTGGACTGCCCGACCAGGGATCATTATCGGAAAAAAGGGAGTTGAGGTGGAGAACCTCAAAAAAGAGCTTCAAAAGATGACCCAGAAGGAGATCATCGTCAATATCCAGGAAGTGAAAAGGGCAGAGGTCAATGCCCAGCTCGTGGCCGAGAATGTGGCTCTTCAACTCGAACGCCGCGTTGGATTCCGAAGGGCGATGAAGAAAGCGGTCTCCTCCGCCATCAAGTTAGGGGCAAAGGGAATTAAAATAGCGGTCTCCGGAAGACTCGGAGGCGCAGAAATGGCCCGCTATGAATGGTACCGCGAGGGTCGAGTTCCCCTTCACACCCTGCGAGCCGATATCGACTTTGGCCTGGCTGAGGCCAAGACCACGTATGGAATCATCGGCGTCAAGACCTGGATCTTTAAGGGAGAGGTTTTCTCAACGAAAGAGGCTGAAGAACACGCCTCCTAACTCATCAAGATCAATGAAAATTGTAAAATGCAAAATTAGCAGTTCAAATTAACGAAATCTTAAAATGCTAATTTTTCAATTTCCAATTTATATTTTCCATTGAGGTTTATTAAGATGTTAATGCCGAAGAAGACAAAATATCGGAAGATGCAAAAGGGAAAAAGGAGAGGGGCGGCTTCTCGTGGAAATACCCTAAACTTTGGCGACTTTGGGCTTCAGGCAACGGAGTGCGGCTGGCTGAGTTCCCGGCAGATTGAAGCCGCACGTATTGCGATGACACGTTTTATCAAACGAACAGGCCGAATCTGGATTCGCATCTTTCCCGACAAGCCCATCACCAAAAAGCCTGCAGAGACCCGGATGGGAAAAGGAAAGGGTCCGCCTGAAGATTGGGTAGCCGTCATTCGACCAGGCAGAATTCTTTATGAAATGGAAGGAGTTCCTGAAGAGAGGGCAAGAGAAGCTTTTCTTCTAGCCTCACATAAATTGCCTCTCCACACGAGATTCATCATGCGGGGGAGCCACCTATGAAAACAAAAGAACTCCGCCTTCTAAGCGAAGGGGAATTGATCCATAAAGAGAAAGAACTGCATGAGGAGCTCTTTAACCTCCGTTTTCAACATGCCACAGGACAGTTGGAAAACACGACGCGAATCCCTCAAGTCAAGCGGGATATCGCCCGGGTGAAGACGATTCTCAAAGAGAAGACACCGAGCAAAGGGAAATAAAGCGCATGGAAGAGAGAGGAAAGAGAAAAACGCTAACGGGTGTGGTTTCGAGCGACAAAATGGAGAAGACGGTCGTCGTCATGGTCAATCGTCTGGTACTCCATCCTGTCTATAAGAAGTATATCCGGAAGAGGACGAAAGTGAAGGCCCATGACGAAAAGAAACAGTGTCACGTCGGCGACAAAGTCCTTCTGATCGAAACCCGTCCTCTCAGCAAAGAGAAGAGATGGCGTGTCAAAGAGATCATTGAGCGCGCCGCCTAATAACAGAAAGTCGAAGGTAGAAAGTAGAACGTGGTAGAAAAAATCATTTTTTGCCTGCCACTCACCACTTTCCACTCTCGGTGACGGAGTTAATCATGATTCAGATGCGGACTATTCTTGAAGTCGCTGATAATTCGGGAGCAAAAAGGTTGGGGTGTATCAAGGTCCTCGGAGGAACGCGCCGGAAATATGCGACCGTGGGCGATGTGATCATTGTCTCGGTCAAAGACGCCTTGCCCAACTCCAAGATTAAAAAAGGTGATGTTGCTCGAGCCGTCATCGTCCGGACAAAGAAAGAGGTGGAAAGACCGGATGGTTCTTTCATTAAGTTTGATGATAACTCCGCTGTTCTGATCAACCCTCAGGGAGAGCCCATTGGCACCCGGATTTTCGGCCCGGTTGCCCGGGAACTTCGGGCCAAGCGATTTATGAAGATCATCTCGCTGGCTCCCGAGGTCCTGTAAGGTCGGTTCGATGTGCCCGCCAGGAGCGGGTCTGCCTCGGGCGGAAAGCCGTAAGCAGAAAGGAATTTGGAATGATTGTCTCCAAAAACCATATCAAAAAAAATGACCTGGTCATGGTGACCGACGGAAGAGAGAAAGGGAAAAGCGGACGGGTGCTGAAAGTCCTTCCGGAGAAGCAGAAAGTGATCATCGAAAAGATCAATTTCATTAAGAGACATTCCCGGCCCCACGGGCAACAGAAAAGGGGAGGAATTCTGGAGAAAGAAGCACCCCTTCATATCTCCAACGTGATGCTTCTCTGTGAAAAATGCAATAAGCCGGTTCGGATTGGCCATCGGAGTCTTGAGGGTGGCAAGAAGACCAGGTTCTGTAAAAAATGCGGTGAAATTTTTGATAAATAGGTGATGTGATGGCGAGATTGAAAGAGACGTATCAGGAACAAGTAATTCCTGCGCTGATGAAACGATTTAATTACCGGAATAAGATGGAGGTTCCCAAGTTGGACAAAATCGTCATCAATATGGGGTTAGGGGAAGCCATCCAGAACGTTAAAATTCTCGACTCCGCAGTTCAGGAACTGACCCTCATTACAGGACAGAAAGCTGTCATCACCAAAGGTAAAAAATCGATCGCCCAGTTCAAATTGAGAGTAGGGATGCCCATCGGGGTGAGGGTCACGCTCCGGAAAAATAGGATGTACGAATTCTTTAACCGCTTGGTCAATGTAACCCTTCCGAGAGTTAGGGATTTCAAGGGCGTTTCCAGCAAATCGTTTGACGGCAGGGGAAACTTTGCTATGGGCATCCGGGAACAGTTGATCTTCCCGGAGATTCATTACGATAAAATTGATAAGATCAAAGGGATGAATATTGTCATCGGCACCACCGCCAGAACGGATGAAGAGGGAAAGGAACTCTTGAAGCTTCTTGGGATGCCTTTCAGAAATTAAACGTTTGAGTGGATTGTAGGAGGATAAATTGGCGAAACTTTCGTTGATGAACAAGGCAAATAAGAAACAGAAATTCAAAGTCCGGCAGTATAACCGTTGTCCTCTATGCGGAAGGCCGAGAGCCTTTATTCGAAAATTTAGCATGTGCCGTCTCTGTCTCAGAAAGTATGCCACACGGGGCATGATCCCCGGTGTCATTAAAGCCAGCTGGTAACCATTAGGGAGTTTAATATGTCGATGACCGATCCATTGGCCAATATGTTCACCATCATCCGAAACGGGTCGAAAGCCAGATTCGAAAAGGTGGATGTCCCTCACTCAAAAATAAAGCAAGAGATTGCAAAAATTTTAAAAGCAGAAGGGTTCATTGCCAATTTCAAAGTCCTGAAGGATGAAAATGAACATGAGTTGATTCGAATCGCTCTTAAATATGATGCAAACCGGAAAGGACTTATCCATATCCGACGGGTGAGCAAGCCAGGGCGAAGGGTTTATGTCAAGACCGATCGGATCCCCTCCGCGATGAGCGGGTTGGGGATTACGATCCTCTCCACACCCAGGGGGATCCTGACCGATAAGTCGGCGCAGAAAGCCCATGTGGGTGGAGAAGTGTTGTGCTATGTCTGGTAAAAAATAAATTCGAAGCACGAATTTCGAAATTCGAAACAAATCCGAATGACCAAAATTAGAAATTTTAAACTTTAAATTATTTCGGATTTCGATATTCGGATTTAGGATTTGGATTGGGGTAATTTATGTCTCGTATTGGAAGAATGCCGATTCAGTTGCCGAAGGAAGTGAAAATCTCTTTTGATCCTTCGAAAATAGAGGTGGTCGGGCCCAAAGGAACCCTTGCCTGCGACCTTCCCCGTGGCATCGCGGCCTCGGTGGATCAAGGGAATTTGCTGATTCAGCGAGACCGTGAAGATCGAACGCTGAAAGCCCTTCATGGGTTGACCCGGAGCCTTGTCGCCAATATGGTGACAGGGGTGACACAGGGATTTGAGAAGAAGATGGAGATCATTGGAGTCGGTTTCCGCGCCGATTTACAGGGTAATCTTCTTAAACTCACCCTTGGATTCTCCCATCCGGTTCTCTTCGCTGTTCCGGAAGGGATTAAGGTTGAAGTGGAAAAACAAACCCTGATCACGATCAGGGGAGTGAACAAACAGTTGGTGGGAACTGTCGCCGCTAAACTCCGTTCGATTAAACCCCCTGAACCTTACAAGGGAAAGGGAATACGCTATCTCGGAGAGAAAATTCGCAAGAAGGTTGGTAAGACAAAAGCCTAAAGAGAAGGAAGTCTTTAAAAAATGGAAAATAAGAAGATTGTGGCAAGGATGAAGAGAAAAAAGAGAGTGCGAAGCCGCATCCGGGGAACTTCGGAGAGGCCTCGCCTCAATGTCTTCAGGAGCCCAAAACATATTTATGCTCAGGCCATCGAGGATTCCTCAGGGAAGACCGTGGTCAGCGCATCCACACTGAGCCCCGAGTTGAAAGGAAGTCTCCGTTATACGGGAAATGTCGAAGCGGCCAAGAAGGTGGGGGATCTTATTGCAAAGAAATGTCTTGAAAAGGGAATTCAAAAAGTTGTCTTTGACCGGAGTGGGTACCTCTATCACGGACGGATCAAGGCGTTGGCAGAAGCAGCGAGAGCGGGTGGTTTGGTTTTTTAATGGAGGAACTGTTTCTTAGGAGGGAGTGACATTGCCGAAGATTGATTCAAGCACACTGGAGTTGACAGACCGAGTCGTTCATATCAGCAGGGTGGCAAAAGTGGTTAAGGGCGGGAGGCGGTTCAGTTTTAGCGCCCTTGTCGTCGTTGGAGACGGACATGGCCATGTTGGAAGCGGACTGGGAAAGGCCAACGAGGTTCCAGAGGCCATCCGGAAAGCCGTCGAACATGCGAAACGCTCTCTACTCAAAGTCCCCATCCTGAACAAGACAATCCCCTATGAGGTGACGGGGAAATTCGGGGCTTCACGGGTCCTGATGAAACCGGCCTCTGAAGGAACCGGGGTGATTGCAGGGGCAGCGGTGAGAGCCATTGCAGAGTCTGCAGGGATTGAAAATATTCTGACGAAGTCTCTGGGATCAAACAATCCTTACAACCTCATCAAAGCGACCCTCCAGGCCTTCCATCAACTGAAACATCCGGACGAAGTCCTTCAGAAGAGGGTGGAAAAAGAAACTGGAAACTGAGGATTCGCTGATCAAACAGACGGAGACAGGAATGGAAAAGAAGATAACAGTCAGGTGGAAAAAAAGCACCATCGGGCGCATTGAAGGCCAGAAGAAAATCATCAAAGCCCTTGGTTTTAGACGATTGAATCAGACCCTGACTCTTCCGGATCGTCCCGAGATCCGGGGAATGGTGAACCGAGTCATCCACCTGGTCGAAGTGATCGAATGAGGGAAAGGAACGTGTGATGATTCTTGAAGAACTGAAGCCCGCGGAAGGATCGAGAAAAAAGAGGAAACGTGTGGGAAGAGGACCCGGGTCCGGTCATGGAAAGACGTCCTGCAAGGGGCATAAAGGCCAGAATGCCCGTGCTGGAAGGGGAACGAAAGCGGGTTTTGAAGGAGGCCAAATGCCTCTTCAAAGGCGGCTTCCTAAAAGAGGATTCCGTAATCCTTTTAGAGCAAAGGTGGCCATCATCCATCTAAGTGATCTCAATCGTTTCGACAAGGACGCAGTGGTCGAACCCGATCTCCTGACTGCCTCCGGGCTATGTAAGAAAGGAGAGATCATTAAACTGCTTGCCGACGGAGAACTCCAGCATCCTTTAACCATTCGTGTCCATCGGGCGAGCCAGGCGGCGCTCAAAAAGGTGGAAATGGTTTCAGGAAAGGTAGAGGTTATCCATTCATGATTGGTGGCGCCCAGAATATCTTCAAGATCCCCGAACTGAAGCGAAGAATTCTGATGACCTTTTTCCTTCTGGCCATCTATCGGGTCGGGGTCCATATTCCCACGCCCGGAATCAACGGAGACGCCCTCGCCTCCTTTTTTGCCCATGCGAAGGGTACCCTCTTCAGCCTCATCGATATGTTTTCGGGAGGTGCTCTGGAAAGACTCTCGGTCTTTGCGCTGGGCATCATGCCTTACATCAGCGCTTCGATTATCCTCCAGCTTCTGACCGTTGTCATCCCTTACCTGGCCCAGCTCCAGAAGGAAGGGGAGATGGGACGGAAGAAGATCGTTCAATATACCCGATATGGAACCGTTGTGCTCAGCATGATTCAGGGATTCGGAATTGCAGTCGGCCTGGAGAATATGACAGGAGCTGCGGGTGAGATGATCGTTCTCAACCCGGGATGGTCCTTCCGGATCATGACCGTCATCACCCTGACCGCGGGCACTGCCTTCATCATGTGGTTAGGAGAACAGATTACAGAAAGGGGGATCGGAAACGGCATCTCCCTCATCATCTTTTCGGGTATCGTTGCAAGGTTGCCTAATGCCATTGCCGGCACCTATGAACTCTTCAGCGTGGGGCAGTTAAACATCTTCACCATCCTGTTCCTGATCCTTCTGATGGTGGTGGTGATTGCAGCGATCATCTTTGCCGAGACGAGCCAGCGGAGGCTTCCCGTTCAATATGCCAAACGGGTTGTGGGAAGAAAAGTCTACGGAGGGCAATCCACTCATCTTCCGCTCAAGTTAAATACCGCCGGGGTGATTCCGCCAATCTTCGCCTCGTCCATTCTGATGTTTCCCCTGACGATCGCCAGCTTTATGCCGAAAACCTGGATGGAGACCTATCCCTGGATCCAGTCGATCCTCAACAGCCTCGGGCCCGATGCCCTTCTTTATAATCTTCTCTATGTGGGATTCATCATCTTTTTCTGTTTCTTCTACACGGCAGTCACCTTCAATCCGAATGACGTGGCTGACAATATGAAGAAATTCGGAGGGTACATTCCGGGGATCCGACCTGGTCAGAAAACCGCAGAATATATCGATAAAGTTCTCACACGCATCACCCTCGGAGGCGCTCTCTACGTGTCGGCAGTCTGTGTCCTGCCCACCGTTCTGGTCGGTCGATTCAACGTTCCCTTTTACTTCGGCGGAACGGCCCTCCTCATCGTGGTGGGAGTGGCTCTGGACACGGTTCAGCAGATTGAAGCCCATATGCTGACGAGACATTATGAGGGGTTGATGAAGAAGGGCAGATTAAAAGGCCGAAGAGGATAGAAAAACATCAATGCAAAATGCAAATTGAAAATTGCAAAGGTTTATGTCTTCCCTCTTTCATTTTTCACTTTGTATTTTGAAATGCTAACTTTGCAATAAGGATTTGAATGAATTTAATTCTGTTAGGCCCTCCGGGGGCGGGAAAAGGCACACAGGCACAGATGATCGTGGAGCGGTACCATATTCCCCAAATTTCCACGGGGGATATCCTCAGGGCTGCCGTGAAGGAAGGAACGGATTTGGGAAAACAGGCCAAGGCCTTTATGACGAAAGGTGAACTTGTTCCCGATGAAGTCGTGATCGGCATCATTGACCAGCGTCTGAGAGAACCGGATTGCAAGACAGGTTTTATACTCGATGGGTTTCCGAGAACGACTCCTCAGGCTGAAGCTCTCCAGGCTATTCTTACTAAAATCGAAAAGTCGGTTGATCATGTCGTCAACATTGAGGTCGATTCCGAAGAACTGGTGCGGCGACTGACTGGCCGAAGGACCTGCAAAAACTGCGGGGGGATGTTCCATATTCACTTCCATCCTCCCCAAAAAGAAGGCGTTTGTGACCGTTGTGGCGGGATTCTCTACCAGAGAGAGGACGACCGCGAGGAAACCATTCGAACACGATTAAAAGAGTATCAGAAACAGACCGCTCCTCTCATCAAGTATTATCAGGATAAACGGCTTCTACGTCCGATCCAGGGAGTGGGTGGGCAGAGTCAAATTTTTGAGCAGGTCGTTCGTGCCCTGGGCACAACACCTGCATAAGAAGGCAAGCGGGAGTAGATCGATGCCAAAGGAAGAGGCCATCCAGGTTGAAGGAAAAGTGTTAGAGACTCTTCCGAACGCCATGTTCCGAGTGGAGCTGGAAAAGGGGCATAAAGTGCTGGCCCATATTTCTGGAAAGATGAGAATGCATTTCATCAAAATCCTTCCCGGGGATAAAGTGACGGTGGAACTTTCCCCCTACGATCTGACCCGCGGAAGAATCATATTCCGGGAGAAATGAGACCGTGAAAGTCAGAGCTTCGGTTAAAAAGATTTGTGATAAGTGTAAGATCGTGAAACGAAAGCGGGTGGTCCGGGTCATCTGTGAAAACCCGAAACATAAACAGAGACAAGGATAAAAGGATAATCACCAATATCCAAGCACCTGCCTTCGTCCCTCAGGGCGGGACTTCGCGCAGGCAGGCCAATAACCAAATGATGACCAAAATTCCAATGACCGAAATTTAGGAAAGATGGGTTTGATTCGTTTGGTTATTTGAACATTGGATCATTGGAATTTATTTGGAGCTTGAAATTTGGTGATTGGGATTTATAGATGGTTGAAAGATTTGCAACGATTGATTAACCATTCTAACGACTCTTTAAGTTAAGGAGAAGCCTATGGCACGCATTGCAGGAGTCGATCTCCCAAAGGACAAACGAGTGGAGATCGCCCTCACTTACATTTATGGAATCGGAAGGCCATCGGCCAATAAGATTCTCGAAAAGGCCAATGTGCATCGGGACACCAAGGTCAATAAATTGACCGAAGCGGAGGTCGTCCGCATCCGGGATATTATCGACCAGGAGCAGAGGGTGGAAGGCGACCTCCGAAGGGAAGTGGCGACCAATATCAAGCGTTTGATGGACATCGGTTCCTACCGGGGACTCCGGCATCGCCGTTCCCTTCCCGTTCATGGTCAGAGAACTCACACCAATGCAAGGACGAGGAAAGGCCCCCGCCGGGCAATCGTCGGTAAGAAAAAGGAAAAGGAATAAGGAGGACATATGGCCACCGGGCCAGCGACCAAGAGAAAAAAGATTAAGAAGAATATTCAGGCGGGCATTGCCCACATCCAGGCGACGTTTAACAACACGATCATCACGATCACCGATCATGAAGGGAAGGTTATCTGCTGGTCAAGCGCAGGGATACAGGGATTCAAGGGGTCCCGTAAAAGCACTCCCTTTGCCGCCCAAATGGCTGCAGAGGACGCCGCCAAAAAGGCAATGGAACATGGTGTTCGAACGATCGATGTCTATGTGAAAGGTCCGGGAGCAGGGAGAGAATCAGCGCTCCGTTCGCTTCAAGCCACTGGCCTTAAAGTCCATTTGATAAAGGATGTCACTCCCATTCCCCATAACGGGTGCCGTCCACCCAAACGGAGACGCGTCTAAGACGTTGTCTGATTGCACAGATTAAAGCAGGAGGGTAAACCTTGGCAAGATACGCAAAATCGGTTTGTCGGCTCTGCCGTCGAGAGAATATGAAGCTCTTTCTCAAAGGGGAGAGATGTTATACGGAGAAGTGTGCTTTTGATCGGAGGTCGTATGCGCCTGGGCAACACGGTCAGGGACGGAAAAAGGCGTCGGACTATGGCGCCCAGTTAAGGGAAAAGCAGAAAGTGAAGAGGTTGTATGGCCTCCTGGAAAATCAGTTCCGTAACACCTTCCAGGAAGCTGAGCGGCGAAAAGGGATCACCGGAGAAGTTCTCCTCCAACTTCTGGAACGCCGTCTGGACAATGCGGTCTACCGGCTCGGGTTTGCGAACTCCAGAAATGAAGCCCGCCAACTGGTGCTCCACAACCACTTTCTGGTCAATCAGTCCAGGGTGAATATCCCCTCCTTTCTGGTTAAACCTGGGGATGTCATCTCAGTGCGGGAAAAGAGCAAGCAGGTTCACCGCATTCAGGAATCTCTCGAGGGAGTAGCCAGACGGGGCGTTCCTCAATGGTTGGAATTAGAAAAAGAGCAGATGAAGGGAAACGTAAAAGCCCTTCCTGTCAGGGAGGACATCACCCTTCCCATTCAGGAGAAATTGATCGTCGAGTTGTACTCAAAGTAACTCTTTACCCCGTTAGAAAGCCCCGCTGCTTGCCCTGTGCGGAGATTAGCTTCTATCAGGGTTCAGCTATACCGTTGGAAAGTCATAGACTTTCTATCGGGGTTTATCAACCCTTAAGAAAAGGGAGGGAATATGGTTCAAAAAAGCTGGAAGGATATCATTCGACCGAAGCGGTTAGAGGCAGAAAAAGAAACGTTAACCCCTTTTTACGGGAAGTTCACCGCGGAGCCTTTTGAGAGGGGTTTTGGAATTACGATTGGGAACTCTCTCCGTAGGATTCTCCTCTCTTCCCTGCAGGGGGCGGCCCTGACATCGGTTAAGATTGATGGAGTGCTCCATGAATTTTCAACAATCCCAGGCGTAAAAGAAGATGTCACAGAGATCATTTTAAACCTTAAAGAGGTAAGGCTCAAACTCCATACGGAAGGACCGAAGACGATTCGAGTCAAGACAGAAGGCCCTAAGATATTAAAGGCGGGTGATATCCTCACCGGCGATGCCGTAGAAGTCCTCAACCCCGACCACCCCATTGCCACACTCTCCAAGGATGGGAAACTCTCGATGGAAATGGCGGTCAAGATGGGCAGAGGGTATGTTCCGGCAGAGCGAAACAAGGAGGAGAGCCAACCCATCGGGACCATCCCCATGGATGCTATCTTCTCTCCCATCAAGAAGGTGAACTACATGGTGACCAACGCAAGGGTGGGCCAGATCACCGACTATGACAAATTGACTCTGGAGGTCTGGACCGACGGAAGCCTCAATCCGGAGGAGGCCGTCGCCCATGCGGCCAAGATCTTGAAGGATCAACTCTCCATCTTCATCACTTTTGAGGAAGGGGAGGAGGAGGAAATAACAGTTCCAGAGCATCAGGGAGATGTGGATAAGTTGAATGAAAACCTCTTCAGGAGCGTGGACGAATTAGAACTTTCCGTCCGATCCGCCAACTGCCTGAAACATGCTGACATCAGGCTCATCGGAGACCTTGTTCAGAAGACAGAGGCGGAGATTCTGGCCACCAAGAATTTCGGTCGAAAATCCCTCAATGAGATCAAAGAAATTCTGGCGGAGATGGGGCTCGGCCTGGGGATGCGGCTTGACAGTTGGCCTCATAAGGAGGCGGAGGAAGAGGGGATGGAATCAGAGGCAACAGGATAGGAGAAAAGGATGAGGCATCGAGTTTCAGGAAGAAAATTAAGCCGGCACACCAAACATCGGGAGTTGATGTTCAGAAATATGCTTGTTTCACTCCTTCAGCATGAGCGGATTCGGACCACCCTCGCAAAGGCCAAAGAGCTTCGAATCTGGGCGGATAAGATCATCACCCTTGCGAAGAAAAATACCCTCCATGCTCGAAGGCAAGCGTTTGCCCGTCTTCGTAACGAGACGATTGTGAAGAAACTTTTTGATGAGATCGCTCCGAAAATGAAAGACCGCGAAGGCGGATATACCCGGATCTACAAGATGGGATGGCGACAGGGAGATGGAGCGCCTCTCTCTCTCGTGGAACTGGTCACGTTCGTCCATAAAGAAGAAAAGAAGAAGACGACCGTAGAGAAGGCAAAAGAGGTCCTCGGTAAGGTCGCGCCCAAAAAGAAGGAAAAGAAGGCTGAAGAAAAAGGAAAAGAAAAAACAGAAAAGAAACCCAAGAAAGAAGCCAAAGAAGCTCCGAAGGAAAAGAAAGAGAAGCCCAAGAAACAATCGAAAAAAGAAGAGTGAGGCCATTCATCTTTTAAAATAACGAAAGGCCCTGCGCTTTTAGCCCAGGGCCTTTCGTTATTACTGTTTTCGTCCAGAAGGAACCTATTTCCAATGGTCAGGTTAGGGATTGGATTTTGGTCTACGGATCCATTATCGAAGTAACTCTCGCGCGATCACGATTTTCTGAATCTGATTGGTCCCTTCATAGATTTGGGTGATTTTGGCATCTCTCATCATTCTCTCAAAAGGAAAATCGGTCATATACCCATATCCCCCAGCGATCTGAAGTGCATTGGTAGTCACCCTCATCGCCACGTCTGAAGCAAAGAGCTTACAGCAAGCGGACAGATAGGTTTTCTGGGGATCATTCTGATCAACCAGATTACAGGTTTGATAGGTGAGTGCCCGGGCCGCTTCAATCTCGCATGCCATGTCAGCAAACATCCACTGAATTCCCTGGAATTCAGAGATGGGTTTGCCAAACTGTATTCTCTCTTTTGCATAACGGATCGATTTCTCCATTGCCCCTTGGGCTAATCCAACGGATTGTGCGGCAATCGTGGGACGTCCGGCATCGAGGGCGGCCATCGCAATTCGAAACCCTTTTCCTTCCTCTCCCAATAAATTCTCTTTCGGAACTGAACAGTCCTGAAAGAGAATTTCTGAGGTCGGAGCCCCCCGGATTCCCATCTTCGATTCCACTTTTCCAACCCTGAACTTCGAAACTTCCTTTTCGACAATGAACGCACTGATTCCCCGGGTTCCTTTGGGAGGGTCAGTCAGGACGAAGACGACCATAGTGTTGACGTTCGGGCCATTCGACATGAAATGTTTCGTTCCATTGAGCATATATTTGTCATTCTTCAATTCAGCTTTTGTCCTCATCATGCTTGCATCTGATCCTGCTTCCGGTTCAGTCAATCCAAAATTGATGATTTTTTCTCCCCTGGCCAGAAGTGGACCATACTTCCTCTTTTGATCCTCAGACCCTCCAATCATAATGGGGAATGTCCCCAGGGCTTGAACTTGAATGATGAGGGAAGAACTGACACAGACCCGGGCTACCTCTTCAATTGCCATACAGACATAGATATGTTCTGAACTTTGCCCGCCATAGACCTCAGGAATACAAAGCCCGAAGTAACCCTGCTTTTTAAAGAGTTCGAAGATATCCCATGGGAACTCCCCTTTTTGGTCAATCTCTTTGGCCCGTGGCTCCACTCTTTCGTCGGCAAGACGTCTCACACTCTCTTTGAACCGTTTCTGTTCCTCTGTCAATTGGTAGTACATGGGCATCTCCTCCTTCTTTGAGGATTCCACTCAAGTGAATATAAGACATTTCATTTGAACAGATAACTTTTTAATGGATGGCCGAATTCAACTACTCCCAGGTTCTGCTCAAAAAAAAGCCCATTCTTTTTGAGAATAGGCTTTTTATATTAACCTATAAAATTTCAGATCACCCCCTACGATGAGGATGATCTACTCTACCAAACCTGAAATGAATAATCAAGCGAACCTCCAAACCTTAAACCGGTGAACTACCGGTGATGGGTTAGCATCAGGAGAATCCTTTGGAGCTGGACGATCCGCAGGAAGAAGTTGATGCTGAACTATTTGACCCCTTTGAAGAGGAGAAGCACGAAAGCAACTTCTCAGGCTCCCACTCTCCGCAATAAGGACAGGCGATGGATTCGGCCCCTTCATTGACTTTTTGAATTTTTTCAAAAACTTCTCCGCATTTTCGACACTGATATTCGTAGATAGGCATGGTTTTCTCCCCTTAAATGATAAATCCGAAATTCGAATATCGAAACTCGAAACAAATCCTAAATTCAAATTTTCAAAACATTGAACACTCTTTTGTTCGGAATTCGTATTTTGGTCATTTGAAATTGTTTCGAAATTCGTATTTCGTGCTTCGAGCTTAGTTGTTCCGTCTTATGACTGAACAACTTCATATCCTGCATCGACGATGGCCTTCTCGATCTGAGCTGAAGCCACAGCCTTTATATTATCAAACCGAACTTCTCCTTTGGCAAGGTCCACCTGCACATTCTGGATTCCCTCCAGTTGACCGAGCGCCTTTGTCACAGACATGACACAGTGCTGGCAACTCATCCCTTTCACCTTTAAAATCGTCATCTCTTCTCCCCCCTCCTTTCGCGGTTCGATGGTTTCCTTGACCTCCTCCTCAGCCTCAGCCTGAACCTGAACCTCATCCTTTTCCTTAGCCTCGGCCTCAACCTCTGCTTTAACCTGATTTTTCACCAGTTCCTCATACCATTGGGTATGGCGGTCGCGGATATAATCTGAATCAACCTGTCCAGTGAAAATGGATTTGGCCAGAGGCCGATTGACCTTAAAGATCAACGCTGCTAAATGGGCCAGGACCCCTAAGAGAAAGAAGATCGTGGCAAAGGTATGAATCAATGTCATTGAAGTGATCAAGGTCGGAGAGAGAAAGACACCGGGTAAATTTTTAATAACCTTGACTGCACCTGTCAAAACCAGAACTAACCCTATCCCTCCCAAATAAGCATAGGCCAATCTCTGCTCAGGCAGATATTTGTGCGATTTGGGCTCTTTCCCGAAGCCAAACATGCTCAATATCGTGATCAGCGATGCCTTTATATCCCCTTTCTTGGGAATCAACCCTTGGTGTCCAAGCCATCCATGAAAGATGGCGTGAAAGACCATAACAGAGACAAAAACGATCCCGGATAAATAGTGGATCTTCAAATTGATGAAGAAGTCTCCTGCCCAACCCATCCCCGGAATCTGAGTCACCATATATCGTTTATACATGGGAAGTTCTCCGAAACCTGAAAAAATCAACAGGAGGCCGGAGATAGCAAGAACCCAGTGCTCGGTGAGTTCTATGGCGCTATGCCGAAGAATAATCTTTTTATCCTCTATGATTCTTTCTTTCATTCCTTCTCCTCCTTCTTCTCTTCCCTTCTATGATAAATGGCAAGGCCAATGGCACTTAGGGCGCCGATGAGCGGACCGATGACAAAACCTTTTGCCCATCCATTGACTTCACGGAGTGGGTTCAAAACCTTACTCAAGAGGAGATTCGATTTTGTCTCTTTCAATTTGGCATCAATCTTCTCAAAAGGGATTCTACTTACATAGAGAGTGGCAGTCCCGCCATTCTCTTCTTCTCCATAGATGAATCCGTTGATCTCTTTTGCTCTCTCATGAGCCATCTTTATGATCCCATCTCTTCTCCCGAAATAGAGAGGTTTCTTTACCCCCAATCTCTTTTCACACGCCTCCACGCAGGCCGGCATCTGCCCCTTTTTGATCCGATCATGGCAGAGATCGCACTTATACATTACCCCGCCTCCTGCAGGGATGGGCTGAACCTTGAGATAGAGACCCACGCCGCTCTGCCTCTGAGGAATATGCCACGGGCAGACTGCTTTACATTTTGCCCCTCCCATGCAGAGGTCGTGATTGATGACGACAGAACCGTCGCTATATTTATTCAAAGCGCCGAAAGGGCAGAGGTTGGCACAGGGCGGGTTGTCGCAGTGCATACAACGCCTGGGAACAAAAATCTCCTCTCCCTCGATCTCTACTTTTTGAACCATAGTCCAGTTGTAGGGTGTGAGGGTATTGATCACATCTCTCTTCTTCGACCAGTCGTCATGTGTCTTTTGAGGCCAGAGGTCTTTAATCGGTTCTTTGGGCTCGGGAAACTTCTTCTCATTCTCTTTCCGGCATGCCTCCACACATTTGGGAATGGGTTCATTCTTGCATCCATCGCATTTCGTCAGATCGATCAGGGTAGCATAGGTTCCGGATTTGGCTGAGGCAGTCTCAACCATTCCTGCGGTACAGACTGCACCTAAGGCTGTAACCATTGCCCCTTTCTTAAGAAAACTTCTCCTCGTTAAACCATTTTTCTCATTCATTATGATTCTCCGCCCTGTTTTTTGGGGTTTAATATTTCGCATTCCACAATCCGAATTCCCCCGACTTGGTCGGGGCAGGCGCAATCGGATTACGCCCAATCGATATATCTTGATATGGCCGTCTGAAAGTCTTTCAAAGATTCACCCCGCTTCATCCCAGGTTCTCTCCTACTTTTCTCCAGACATTCCTCCAGATGGGTCTGAATGATAATTGTCCCCACCTTCTTGATGGCTGCCGTGGCTGCAGCGCTCTGCATCAGGATGTCCTGACAGGCCACTCCCTCCTCGACCATCCTCTGAAGGCCCCGGATCTGCCCCTCAATCTTTTTTAGCCTTGCCAAAATATCCTTTTTAGCCCTCTCCTGTTTCATACTATACCTCCCTATGGTATAAAGCTATATTAATAGGCATCCATCAATTTGTCAAGGGGAATAGTGATACATCATTGTAACGAAATGGGGGGTATAGGGATCCTACTCCTTTTTTAAAATCGTTCTCAGCGAAGCGGGAAGAGAGGTATGAAGGGCCTTGAGCATACGGAGTAGGAATCGCCTGAGACCCTCTGGCAGATTTACCCTAATGGATAGGCCACTTCATAGAGGTTGAAATGGGTAAGAGATTTCTGAAAAAGTCCAGAAATCTATTTACTATTAAAAAGGTTAGGGTATAGTTAAAAAAATGGCTCTTTATTCATTGTTTCGAATCATCATGTTTTTTAAAAATACTGTAAAAACAATAGGTTAGTGCATTATGGATCGGTTGGCACTGAAATTGCTGTAATACTAATTAAAAATTGAATATGCAGATAAAGCCAAACTCCGAGTAATCGGAGGACGGAAAGCCACGGGTCCTACTGGGATAGCCGGGTTGCCAAAGCAAAGGTCGGATTATAAACCCGTGGCGCAACTTCATCCACGGGTTTTTTATTTAAAAACGTTTTGAAAGGAAGATAAAATGAAAATGCTAATGACTGCAATGATCTCTCTCACATTCGTTCTGGGCTTTGGATTCTTCGGGTTATCCTTCTTTTTTGGAAAGATGGTTTACGCTTATGCCAGACAATGAGTGGTTAATCCCGGATAAAAATCCTACTAAACCGCCTATTTCTAATACATACCCTTATTTCTCTTTTTGATAAGTGCCCTAAATTGCCCTTTTTCGACTTTTTGTCCATTTTATTAATTGAATTTAAGAACCCAATAATTTTAAATATTATGAACGATATCAATTGGTTATCCCTTGATTAGCTGTTTATTAAATTTGGCACAAATTATGCTCTAACACAAATACGAATTAACCATCTTGTCACTTTGACATTACAACCGGGGAAAGGATGAAGGGGAAAAAAGGTTTCACGCTGATTGAATTACTCATTGTGATTGTGATTATCGGTATTCTTGCCGCTATTGCCATCCCCATGTATAAATCACATACGACCAAAGCAAGAATGTCCGAAGTGGTAAGAGCCCTTGGTTATGTTTCAAAGGCGGTGGGCGTTTACCAGGATGAAGCTGGAGCCGCAGTTTGGCCAGATTGTCCGGATATGGCAGCAATCCGGACAAGCCTGGGAGTTGGGTTGAGCAGTATAAGAATCAGTGATGCGAGAATAGATCAAGCCACTAAGACCATTGAGGTCACTATTAGGGACATCGGTGCGGAAGTGGACGGCCGAACCCTGATTCTAACTGGGAATCAGGCAGGCGATGGTTCCATTGCATGGCAATGGGGGGGCACTGTGCCTCCAACATTCCTTCCAAAAAGGTAAAATCTCCTTAAACACACATCTTCTTGAATTTGATTCTGGATCTCCCCTCGAACAGTTTTTAACTCGCCACAAGCTATCTTTAATCACCTCCATCAGTTAAAACTCTTCCAAATGATTCCTTGTCTGAATAGATCCTTTTAACACTTTGCTCTTAAACAAAATCGGAACAGAATTAACATTTTTCTTGACATTTATCTGGATTTGTCTTTGAATCCCAATCAAAGAAGTTAATTTCCGTTTTTGAAGGAGAAATAATTATATTGGAGCCAGAAGCATTTGATCTCATCATCAAGAATGGTTTGATCATTGATGGAACGGGCCATCCAGGATTCCCAGGAGATGTGGGAATACAGGGTAATCGGATCGAACTTATTGGACAAGGAATCACCCTTCCAAGTCAGCAAATGATCGATGCAAGAGGACTGGTTGTCGCCCCTGGATTTATTGATACCCATGGCCATGCCGATGCTATTGTCTTGGTCGCTCCCAGCGAAGATAGCAAGATCCAACAAGGGGTCACTACCGAATGTATTGGGAACTGCGGCTTTTCTTTGGCTCCCGTGAATAAACAGTATCTTATTCATCTACAAAGATATGTTGCTTCTATACAGGGCGGGTTTCCTTTAAATTGGGACTGGGAGACGACGGGGCAGTATCTGGATCAGATCAAGTGTCCCTCGCATAACATCGCTGCCCTGATAGGACACGGAACAGTTCGCATTGCAGTCATGGGCCCAGAAAATCGGAAGCCAACCCCTTATGAAATGGATAAGATGAAAAATCTCGTTTCGGAATCGATGGATCAAGGAGCCTTTGGTTTGTCCTCAGGGTTGATCTATCCTCCAGGAGTGTTCGCCGAAACGGATGAACTGATTGAATTGTGCAAGACAGTGGCGAAAAAGGGAGGGCTCTATGCCACGCATATTCGGGGCGAAAGTGATACTCTGGTAGAAGCGGTGAACGAAGCAATTGAAATAGGGCAGAAGAGTGGCATCTCGGTTCAGATCTCACATCATAAGGCCGGCGGAAAGCAAAACTGGGGAAAGGTGAAAGAGACACTCGATCGGGTGGAAAAAGCAAGAGGCCAGGGGATCAATATCCATCTGGATGTCTATCCCTATACCGCAGGTTCGACGATGCTCGCTTCCATTCTTCCTCCCTGGATGCATGATGGAGGCATGGACCAAGCCCTAAACCGTTTGAAAGACCCTCAAATACGATCAAGAATTAAAGGGGAAATGGAGCAAGGGATTAAGGGCTGGGAAAATATGATTCAATTTGCCGGCTGGGAAGGCATCGTGATCGCCTTTTGTAAGAAAGAGAAGGAATTAGAAGGAAAGTCAATCCTTCAAATCGCAAACGAGAGGAATCGAGAGCCTGCGGAAACTGCTTTCGATATTCTGTTGGAAGAAGCAGGAAAGGTCGTCATGGTTATTTACGCCATGTCCGAAGAGGATGTGAGGACTGTCATGAAGCATCCCTTGGTCATGATTGGAACAGATGGGATTCCAAGCTCAGGGAAACCTCATCCCCGCGCCTATGGGACTTATCCAAGGGTGTTAGGGAAATATGTAAGGGAGGAAAAGATGTTTTCCCTTGAAGAAGCCATTCGAAAGATGACCAGCCTGCCTGCGCAGAAGTTTGGTCTTAAAGAGAGAGGAACGATTGCAGAGGGAATGATCGCTGATCTCGTCATTTTCAATCCTTCAACCATCGAAGAAAAATCGACCTACCTCCATCCTCATGAGAAACCCGAAGGGATTGAGTATGTATTGATTGGCGGATCGATCGTCCTTGAGAGAACAAGGCTTGTGAATTCACAACAGGGGCAGGTCATCAGGAAAGCCTAAACTTCTTTTACCTAAACACACCCTCAAATTCTTGATCTCTTTTTCGTCAAACTACTTTTTCTTCAGAACAGGTTCGGAGTAAAAACTGGTGACCATTTCGTTGCTGTGGTCGGTATCGGTCTGGATGCCGATGGCGAGGACGGGCGGAGGTTCTGTGCCGAAAGCCGATTTAAAATCTTTTTGAATATTACGTGCTATGTTAACCCACTGTCCTGCCTTTGCTTCACCCGATTCAAGCACAAAAACTTTGCAGTTTGCCTCCCCGGGATGGTCAAAGAGATGCCCCTTGGGCAGGCGGGTTGCCCAGATATATTCAATTTTAAATCCTGAGGGTTCCCCTTTGCCGACCCTTTTTAAAAACCCCTCTTTTCCGAAGACGACCATCACCCGGGCTGCTGCATCGAAGCGGTCTTTCTTTGTCTCAATGGCAGAGCGGATCGAGTTTGAAACTTTCCATCCCCAGGCAAGCACAGGAAGGTTTCTCTCTTTCTCTCCCGCAGCTTTAAAGAGAGAAGAACGGCTTCCCCTGCTTTCAGCCTTGATGATCCCTTTGCCCGCCTTTGAGTAATGGGTGGGAGCAACAGGAAAATATTTTACCTCCCACCAGCCTTTGACAGGAGATTCGGGCTCTTTAGGTTTTTCCTGAGGAGAACCCAGAGGAGGAAGTTGAGCGAACTCCATCTTGGCGCCGAAAAGAAGTTTATCCTTATTCCCGCTAAAAATAGCCGGGTTTTCTAACGGAGCGAAGATCAAAAAAAAGCCTAAAGGGATCCATAGGAGTTTTACCATGGTTATTTTATACCATATTATGAAAACATATGAAAATATTTTGACAGGGTTACGAGGGTCTCCTATAATTTCTTATCACCATTGAAGACTTATTAACAGTCTCATAATAGAATAGACATTCTTGGACATGAACTTAAAGGGTTCGATCAATTAAATAACTCCCCCGCCCCCCTTTTAATTTAAGAGGGGGGATATTCCTCCCCTTAAAATAAGGGGAGGGTAGGTGGGGTTATGAGTCTTTGAGCCTTTGGTTTCCCATGTGTAGACTATTTTGAGACTCTTAATAAAAGGAGGATCAGTGGATATCGTTTTTCTTTTAAAGGGGGTGATGATTGGCTTTGCGATCGCAGCGCCTGTTGGACCCATCGGTCTATTATGCATCCGGCGGACATTGGCTGATGGACGCACGGCTGGTCTGGTCTCAGGCCTTGGTGCGGCCACGGCTGACACCCTCTATGGTTTCATTGCCGGGTTTGGGTTGACGTTTGTTTCAGACCTGATCATCAGCCAACAAGTATGGTTTCGTGTCATCGGAGGACTCTTTCTTTGTTATCTGGGGTTAAAAACTTTTTTTGCCAGGCCGGCGGAACAACCCGCTTCCGCCAAAGGCAATGGACTGATGGGCGCCTATGCCTCAACCTTTTTTCTCACACTCACTAACCCAATGACTATCCTCTCTTTTGCAGCCATCTTTGCAGGACTGGGGATTACGAGCACCCGCGGAAATTATGTTTCCGCAGGAATATTGGTTCTTGGCGTATTCATTGGCTCAGCACTCTGGTGGCTTCTTTTGAGCGAAGGGATTGCTTTTCTTCAGGCAAAATTCAACTTTCGTGAGATGAGGTGGATCAACAGAGTTTCAGGTCTCCTCATCCTATTGTTTGGTGTATATATCCTCATCACCATGGTCTCCCGTTGAAAAAAGGAACTGGAGGAGTTAACATTTCGTATTGTGGAAAAGATAAATTTCAAAGGAGTGGAGGCAGTCCTTTTTGATTTCGAGGGAACGCTCGTTGATTTTCAATGGGATCTTAAGGGAGCCGTTCAAGAAGTGCTTCAAAGGTTGAATGCTTTGGGTTTTCCCGTTGACCGTCTTCAGGGAAAGAAATACTCCATTCTAAAGAATCAAGCGATGGCCATCGCTTCAGAAATCGGCCAATCCCCTGAACAGGTGAAAGAAGAGATCGATTCGATCTATGACCGCTTTGATGCTGATGCTTTGCTCCGATGGAGCCTCAGGCCTCAGGCAAAAGAGTTTTTATCTTCCCTGAAAACCTCAGACATCCGGACCGGTCTGGTCAGTAACGTGGGGGAAAAGGCAATAGAAGAGGGGATTAAAAAGTTGGGACTTTCCTCCCTTTTCAATATCCTTGTCAGTCGAAACGATGTCCGTCACCTCAAACCGAACGGTGAAGGAATCCGTCTCGCCCTGAAAAGCCTCAACATTGCAAAAGAAAAAGCCCTCTTTGTCGGAGATAGCATCGACGATATTCAGGCCGCCAAAGAGGCAGGATTACGGGTGATCATCATTCTGGGAGGAGAAAACCCCAGGCCCGATCTCCTCTCCGGAAGACCTGATTTTCTAATTGATGATTATGGAGAGCTCATCACCAATTTAAAGGAGGACCGAAGGTGAAACCTCTTTTACTGATCCTGATTCTTCTGATAGGATTTTCCTCTTCTGGTCTTGCCAGTGATCTCCAGGATCTTCCTTCCCACTATCAACCCCTTGTTGCTCGACTCATCAAAGATGGTTTTGATAAGGAATATGTATTCCGTCTATTCCTCGATGCTCGCACTGAGCCCATCCCAGCCCGATTGGCCGTTTCCCTGATCACCAGGGAGATCCCAGAAATTTATACCAAGTTCCTCACATTTGAAGCGACTCTCCTCGCAAAAAATTTCCTACGTGAGAATCTTAAAACGTTGAAGGAGATGGAGAGAAGGTTCGATGTGGAGAGAGAGATTGCAGTAGCCATCCTACTGGTCGAATCGAGGTTTGGCGAGAATATCGGAAGACACAGGGTCATCCCCACGCTGGCCAGCATGGCCATCATGGATTCTACTGAAAACCTTCTTAAAAACTACTCAACCATTCGGGAGACGAGCCCTGAAGTTCCCTTTGACCTGATCGAAAATGTGGCCAGCCGGAGGGCGAACTGGGCCTATAAAGAACTGAAACATTTCCTTGAGATCGTCCGGCCTGAGGAGATGGATCCTCTTGAAGTTTATGGATCCACTGCCGGCGCCTTGGGTATGCCCCAGTTCATCCCCTCAAGTTATAAGGCCTATGCCTTGAACAAAAATAGTTTTAAAGAATGGCGTTATGATCCTGAGGGAGCCATCCTCAGTATTGGGAATTATTTGAATGCTCATGGCTGGAAGAGGGGCCTTTCGATCCCTCAGCAGAAAAAACTTCTCTGGCATTATAACCGTAGCGACCCTTACGGAGAAACCATCGTTCAGGTGGCCCAAAAGATCAGGGGGAAGAAATGAGATGTCCTAACTGTGGCATAGAGGTTCAGATGGCAGTCAGGAAAGATTATACCAGACCCCTTTTTGCAATTTTGATCCTTTTGCTCATTGCCTTCTTTCTAGTGGGAATTCGGATGCGAGGTGAGAACGAAACATTGAAATCGAATGTGGTAAGGCTTGAGAAGAAGGTCGCCTATTATGAGGCCACCCTTCTTCAATACCAGCAGGTTATTGAACAGTTCACCCGGCACAAATCGGGAAAAGAAATAAACTAAAGAGGGGATGTCTATGGAATTTAAAGGAAGTCAGACTGAAAAGAACTTATTGGCCGCTTTTGCAGGCGAATCCCAGGCCCGGAATTGCTATACCTACTTTGCCAGCGCTGCGAAAAAAGAGGGCTATGAACAGATCTCTGCCTTCTTTCTCGAAACCGCGGAGAATGAGAAGGAGCATGCCAAACTCTTCTTCAATCTCCTCAAGGGAGGGGAGGTTGAAATCACGGCTTCCTATCCAGCCGGTCCGGTTGGAAATACCCCGGCCAATTTGAAAGCAGCCGCAGATGGAGAAAATCTGGAATGGACGACCCTCTATAGCGAGTTTGCTGGAACTGCAAAAAAAGAAGGGTTTAATGAAATTTCAGAGACCTTTTCCTGGGTGGCCAAGGTTGAAAAGTTTCATGAGGAGAGATATCGGAGCCTTTTAAAGAACGTGAAGGAAGGAAAGGTCTTTAAAAGGGAGGCTTCGGTCAAGTGGCACTGCCGCAACTGCGGCTATGTCTTTGATGGAAAGGAAGTTCCGGACCAATGTCCTGTCTGCAAACACCCCCGTGCCCACTTCGAAGTACTTGCAGAGAATTATTAATGGCACTTTTGCGCTATGAAATATGGTGCTACTATTTTGAGATCTCAATGGTTTTGAGGGGGCATTCTCCTTCACCCCCTCATGGCCTCCATCGCCACTCTTTTAACTATCATTAAACCCATCCACTCCATTTGCCCTATTTTTTTGATTTTTCTCTCTATTTTTGGTAGATTAACTTAACTCCCAAATTATGCCAAAGATTAAGATCGATCCAGATGTAAAACGTTTTACAAGGTATCAATCCGTAGTCAACGCTCTGCTGGAAAACCATTCATTTGATAAACCCAAAATTTATGAGGCCCTTAAAAATGAGAAAACTCAATTTATAGGCAGGGTTATTAGTGAGTTAATGAAGGTTGGATACTTAGCCAAGTCTGGGTCAAAGGCGAAACAACAATATTCTTGGTCATCAAAGAGGAAAGAGTTCAATGCAGGTAGATGGATCGATCAACGTGTTTTCACTGCTACTGTTAAGCGATCCCCATCTATGGACCGTCCCAGAGAACGCCTTCTACGATTAGGACCATCAGAACTGAAGACCTCAGAACTTTTAGCTATTTTGATTCGTTCTGGTCTTCAAGGTGAATCTGCAATGCAGTCTGGTGAAAGGCTGGCCACATTATTCGGAAATAACCTTGAAAAATTATCTCTCCAGGCAAGAGGGGAACTGAAACAGATCAGTAAAGCCATAGGAGAAACTGCCTATTGTCAAATTATGGCTGGTCTCGAGTTAGGTAAAAGATTGGCGAGCCAAAGAACGACTGAATCAGTGGTTCGTCATAAAGTCAGAAACACCTCTGATGCCCTCACTTATTGCAAAGAACATTTCATGAGACTGGCAAGAGAAGCCAAGCAAGAAGAATTTCATATTATCCTTCTGGATGAAAAACATTATGTCATCAAGTCTGAGCAGATCACTGTTGGACTCTTAGATAAAAGCCTTGTCCATCCCCGTGAAGTCCTTAAACCAGCAATTAAAGAATCAGCTTCTGCACTCATTCTGGTTCACAACCATCCCAGCGGAGATCCTACGCCCAGTGAAGACGATAGAGCCATAACCAGAGACCTTAAAAAGGCTGCTGAAACTCTCGGCCTTCGAATCCTCGATCATATCATCCTATCGAAAGATAAAACCTTGAGCATGGTCGAGGAGAAGATGCTGTAATTAAGAAATACCCCTCTTTGACAAAGAGGGGAAAGGGGAGATTAAGACATTCCTCATGACCAATACTGACATCAGCGAGGCAGAAACCAGAAAATTGCTTATAGATAAAGCCCTTTTAAAGGCTGGATGGGGTCCAATCGTCCCTTTCCGCCCAGGTACAAAATATACCCAGGGATCTGTTGAAGAGTATCCAACTAAGAATGGGCTGGCTGATTATATACTCTTCTTCAAAGGAATACCGTTGGCATGTGTGGAAGGCAAGAGAGTAAGAATAGGGCCTCAAAATGTTCTTCAACAGGCCAAAAGATATGCGCGAGGCTTTGAGGCAGGCCCTCAATCCTTTGGCGATTATCACATTCCTTTTGCTTATTCCACGAATGGAAAGATATTCTGGTTTCAAGATTTAAGGGACCCATTAAATCTCTCGAGAGAGGTTGCCGGATTTCACACCCCTCAGGCGCTGATGGAAATGCTTAAAAAGAACGAAGCTGAGGCGAAAAAATGGCTCAGAGACCATGAAATAGACAGGGTCCATCTCTGGCCATTTCAAATTGAAGCTATCACAGCGATCGAACAAGATATTCTTTCCCGCAAACGCCACATGATGGTTGCCATGGCAACAGGCACCGGCAAAACATTTACCATCTTCAATCTCATTTACCGCTTGATGAAGTCCGGTTATGCCAAACGCATTCTATTTCTGGTAGATCGGCGTGCCCTTGCGGCCCAGGCTGTGACAACTGCCGCCAGTTTTGAGGCTGAGCCGGGGCTGAAGTTTGACCAATGTTATGAAGTTTATAGCCAGAGACTCAGGAGGGAAGATCTCGATGAAGAAATAAAGTTTGATCCTAAGGTTCTTCCGGGCGAATATCTGACGAATCCGAATAGCAGAGACAGTTTCGTCTATATCTCCACGATCCAACGCATGAGGATTAATCTGTTTGGGTTTGAGGGAATGTTTTCAGCCCCAGGGGACCAAGACGATGATTCCGATGCTTCGAAAATGGATATACCAACTCATGCCTTCGATGTGATCATCGCCGATGAGTGTCACCGGGGATATACGGCTCAGGAAGAAAGCAGATGGCGCGAGGTTTTGAACCATTTTGATGGGATTAAAATCGGGCTGACTGCAACACCCGCTACCCACACCAAGGCATTCTTTAAGGAAATTGTCTATAGCTATAATTATGAACGGGCTGTTCGGGAAGGTTATCTGGTTGACTACGATGCTGTTGCTATCCAATCGGATATTACACTCCGCGGCGTCTTTCTCAAAGAGGGGGAGGAGGTCGGGCTCATCAATACGGAGACTGGCCAGCTCAAATTTGAAATCCTCGAAGACGAGAGAGAACTTCCAGCTCCCACCACTGAGATCAACTGGACAGCTCCGGACCGAAACAGAAAGATTGTTCAGGAAATTAAAAAATATCTCTTGGAGCAGGAAAGACAGATCAGCCATTTTCCAAAAACTTTAATTTTCGCCCAGAACGACCTTCCGCATACATCTCACTGCGATCAATTGGTTGGACTCCTGAGAGAGGAATTTAACCGGGGAGATGATTTTGTTCAAAAGATAACGGGTAGCCCCTCGGTTGATAGACCTCTTCAAAGGATTCGTGAATTTAGGAACCGCCAGAACCCCGGAATTGTAGTCACCGTAGATATGCTTTCAACAGGTGTGGACGTCCCCAAAATAGAAAATATTGTTTTTCTCCGGCCCGTTCAATCGAGAATTCTATTTGAGCAGATGATGGGTCGGGGCACGCGCCTTTGTCCCGAAATACATAAAACCCATTTTACAGTTTTTGATTGCTTTAATGGAACTTTGCTGGAATATTTCAGAAAGACGACTGGCATCACTGCTGAGGCGCCTGTAAAGGCAACCAGAACAATCAGAGAGATTGTTCTGGCCATCGCCAATAACCAGGACCGAGAATACAATATCGGCGTTTTATCTAAAAGGCTCCACAGGATCTCGAAAAATACCACACAAGAGGGAAGATTCCAGTTCGAATATATTCTCGGATGTGACATCGCTGAGTTTTCTAAGACCTTGCATGAGAGACTTGAGAGAGCTTGGAGCAAGACAATCAAGACCCTGCAGAGTGATGCCTTTCTTGATCTTTGTGAAAATTATCCTCGACCTGAAAAGAAATTTATTAGGGCGAATGGCGCTGAAGATAGTGTTTATTCGAGGATCATTTTCAGGGCTAAGGATGGGAGAGAGCTCGGCCCACAGGACTACTTGCAGGAATTTGAAAAATTCGTAAAGATGAATCCCGAACATATTGAAGCATTGGAGGTCCTCCTTAAAAAACCTAAAGAATTCGATCCCAAGCAGTTGAAGGCTTTAAGAGAAACCTTGGCAACCAAACCAGACCATCTGGTGGATAAATTTAATGAGAAGAATCTTCACCGTGCTTACAATAAAGAATTGGCCGATATTATTTCGATGATACGCTTTGCTACAAAAGGCGGGGAACTATTAACCGTCGAGCAAAGGGTGAACAAAGCTTTGATGAAAGTCAAGTCCGACCGTTCCTTCACAGAAGAACAGAACAAATGGCTGGAATTAATAAGAAGGCATCTCATCGAAAACCTTTTAATGGAGAAAGAAGACATTGAGAGGCTACCCATATTTACCAGAGAAGGAGCCTCATGGAATAAATTGAATAAGGTTTTTGATGGTAAATTGGATGAAATCATTCACGAGGTCAACGAAGCCATCGCCGCCTAATATCAAGAGGTTCATCCTTTCCCTCTCCTCTGGCGGGCCGAAGATCCCGTGAGAGGGGAGAGGGGTGGGGTCTGTCTTGAGTCCCGCGCTTTGCGGGATCGAAAGAGTGAGGGGGGTAAAGGAAATTCTATGACTGATATCGTTGGTAAACTCTGGGGATTCTGTCACACTTTGCGTCATGATGGCATTGACTATGGCGATTACATCGAGCAGTTGACCTATCTTCTCTTTCTCAAAATGATCGAGGAGAAAGGAGTAGAGATCCCTTCAAAGTATTCCTGGTCAGTCTTAAGGGAAAAGTCTGGCGTTGATCTAACCGACCACTATGTGGCAACACTCAGGGGATTAGGGGAGCAGCCAGGTATGTTAGGAGCAATTTACGCTGGTGCTCTTTCCCGATTCAGTAATCCGGTTAACCTGAAACGCCTTGTCAACCTCATCGACGAGATCGAATGGACATCTCTTAATATTGACGTGAAGGCCGCCGCTTATGAGGGTTTGCTTGAGAAATCGGCTTCTGAAGGAAAGAAAGGAGCAGGGCAATACTTTACTCCTCGAATTCTTATCCAATCCATCGTCCGGTGCATGAAGCCTGATCCTCGCAAGACGAAAAACTTTACCATCCATGACCCTGCCGCAGGCACCGGCGGGTTTTTGGTCTGTGCCTATGAATGGCTGATTGAGCAGACAAAAGGCGGCCTCGAAAGGGACGAAGCCAAACGCATTCTAAACTTCACTTATTCAGGAACCGAGCTTGTTCCACGACCAAGAAGGCTTGCATTGATGAATCTTTATCTCCACGGCATCCAGGCTAATATCTATTTAGGAGATGCCATCTATGAACCCAAAAGAGTTCCCAAGGATGGTGGCTATGAATGCGTGATGACCAATCCTCCCTTTGGGACAAAAGGGGCCAATCAAGCGCCTAACCGTGATGATTTCACGGTTGCCACGAGTAATAAACAGCTCAATTTTGTCCAGCATGTGATGAGTGTTCTTAAACCAGGAGGCCGGGCGGCCATTGTTGTACCTGATAATGTCCTCTTCGCTGATCAGGCCGGGGATGTGTTTAAGATTCTTACTGAGGATTGTGACCTCCACACTGTCCTTCGGCTCCCCAACGGGACATTCACTCCATACAGTCCCGGAACCAAGACCAACGTTATATTCTTCACCAAAGGATATTCGACCGAAAACACATGGGTCTATGATGCTCGCACTAATGTTCCGAGGATTACGAAAAAAGATCGCCCACTTACACCTCAACACTTTTCGGAGTTTGAGGCTTGTTACGGCCCTAATCCGGAGGGCCATTCAAAAAGAGATCTAAAGGATTCCAAAGAAGACCGCTGGCGCTGTTTTACAATTAATGAAGTAAGGGAACGAGATTTTAAGATTGATAGCCTTAAATGGCTCAAAGATGAATCCCTTGACGACATGGACGAATTACCCGAACCAGAAGAATTGGCTGCTGATGCAATTTCTGAGCTGGAAAGTGCCGTTGGAGAGTTGAATGCTGTACTAAATATGCTTGAAAATAATAACGGCATTGAGCAAGGTGACAGGGTTAAAGGGGCAAAATGACGACCCTCCATAAGGACAAGTCTATTGAAAACGGAAAGCCGTTAGACGATCTGCCGGAAGGGTGGGATTCTGCTTTACTGAAGACATTAGCCACCTTAAGAAAGGGTAAAAAACCAAAAAGATTGAATGAAACTTTTTGGCCAGGGGCTGTTCCATATATAGATATTGAAGCATTTGAGAAAAGGAATATCCGACGCTATGCAGACATAGAATCATCGACCTTGGTAGATAAAGGTGAGATCCTAATAGTATGGGATGGTGCTCGCTGTGGACATGTTGGAAAGGCTCCTAAAAAGGGGGCTCTTGGTTCAACTTTAGGAGCAATCGAACCGGGCCTAATTCATCCAGATTATATTCTCCGTTTTCTTCAATCATCCTATGATACCATCAACACAAATCCTCGAGGGATTGGCATTCCTCACGTTGAACCAGAATTATTCTGGAACCTTGAAGTACCTTTACCACCATTAGCCGAACAAAAACGGATCGTGGTAAAGGTGGATGGCCTACTCATAAGGGTTAATACAACCAAAGACCGCCTGGCCAAAGTTTCGGTTATTCTAAAGCGTTTCCGTCAGGCTGTCCTGTCTGCCGCCTGCTCCGGCCGCCTCACCGCCGACTGGCGATCCACCCAAAAGGAACTTGAACCAGCAGACCAACTTGTGGAGCGCATCAGAAGGAAATATCGTCAGCAATATGAAGCCGAGTGTAACAAAGCTAAAAGGGAAGGTGAGAGACTCCCGAGAAAACCTGAAATTCTTCAACTACGTAAGGTTGAAAGCGAAAGTTTACCTGAGATTCCTGATGAGTGGACCTGGGTATACTTACCTGCTCTGGGTTATATGAACAGAGGTAAATCTAAACATCGTCCTAGGAACGCACCTCATCTTTACGGTGGCCCGTATCCATTCATTCAGACAGGTGATATTGCCCGATCACGGGGTCTTATTACATCACATCAGCAGACATACAGCGAAGCTGGTCTCGCTCAAAGCCATCTTTGGCCAGCTGGTACAATATGCATTACAATCGCAGCCAACATTGCGAACTCTGCTATCCTCACATATCCTGCATGTTTTCCTGATAGTGTGGTAGGCCTAATTTCTGACGAAAGTCTCTGCCTTAAAGAGTATGCGGAATTCTTTATCAGAACAGCGCGTGCTAATCTTGACCAATTCGCCCCTGCAACGGCCCAAAAGAATATCAACATAGAGATACTTCGTGATGTGGCAGTACCATTACCACCACTTACTGAACAAAAGGAGATTGTTCGCCGAGTTGAATCAATGTTCAAATTGGCTGACGCTGTAGAGAAACGGGTTGAGGCAGCCAAAATGAGGGTTGAAAAACTTACACAGGCCATCCTGGCTAAAGCCTTCCGTGGTGAATTAGTTCCAACCGAGGCCGCGGTCGCCTGCCGCGAAGGTCGCTCCTATGAAACCGCCCCCGAACTTTTAGCTCGCATTAAGTCCAAACGTGAAATCATTAATGTACATACATCGGACCGTAGCCATCGAGTTCACAGGAAGAAAGTTTAATCATTGTAATTTTCTCACCGCCACCCTAAGATTACATAAGTAATGAACATATTGATTGACACGAACATTTTCATCTCCCGCGAAGATTACAAACAGGTCCCACCAAACCTGTCGTCTCTTTTAGAACTCTTTTGGAAAAACTCTGTTAGGATTTATGTTCACCCCTTGTCGAAAGAAGATATCAACAGAGATCTTAATATAGAAAGAAGGCAAATATCCCTGTCAAAAATGGCTTCTTACCCTGAATTGATAACTCCTCCTGTAAGTCAAGATGATCCGGAATTCCTTAAGATTGTTGGTAACCCAAAAAACGTGAGGGATATCGTAGATAACGATCTCTTGTACGCTGTTTATAAGGATGCAGCGAATTTCTTAATAACCAATGATACTGAAATATTAGAAAAAGCGCAGAAAGTTGGTTTAGCAGATAGAGTGCTGAATGTAGAAGAGGGATTAGACTTTTTCCGCAGACAGTTTGTAAAGTATTTCCTAGCCCCAACTCCTGCAATTAAGCGGGTCCCAGTCTATAATTTAAATTTGTCTGACACCATATTCGACGAATTGAAGAAAGAATATCCGGATTTTGAGAATTGGTGGAAGAAAATATGTAGAGGAGGAAGGATGGCGTGGGTTTTTGAATCGAAGAATAAAGGCCTAGGGGGGATTTTGATTCTAAATGAAGAAAATGAACCAATTGATTCAATTCCACCTTTACCAAAACGCAGAAGACTAAAAATATGTACTTTCAAAGTTACAGAACAAGGGCAAAAGCTCGGGGAGCTATTTGTTAAATTGGCTATCCAAAATGCAATAGATAATAATTTAAATGAAATCTATCTTACACATTATTCGAAACCTAAAGATGCGTTGGTATTTCTGATAGAGGAATATGGTTTTTCCAAAATAGCCCAGCGGAGTGACGGCGAAGACATTTATTTTAAATCGTTTAATCGAGTTATTCTAAAAGAAGAAATAGAAGGAATTCTGCCTGTAGAACTGAACAAAAAGTATTACCCCGCTTTTTATGACGGCCCCCGTGTTAAGAAACACATTATTCCTATAAGGCCTGAATATCATGAAAAACTATTTCTTGAATACCGCAATAGAACTCCATCCTTATTTGAGCAAGCTGGCAATCTTATAATCGAGGGAAATACGATCAAGAAAGCTTATATTTGCCACACGGTGAGTAGAAAAATACGACCAGGTGATGTGCTACTTTTTTACAGATCTTGGGATAATAAGGAGTTAACATCAATTTGCACAGTAGAGGATATATTTCATAAAATAAAAAAGTATGAGGAGATTATAAAAATTGTTGGCAAGAGAAGTGTCTACACGAAGGATGACCTATTCGATATTCTGAAGCAAAGCCCAGCTACAATAATAATATTTTTCTTGCATTTCGAGTTAAAGAGATATATAAGTTTACATAATCTCCAAGAAGCAGGTATCGTTCGAAGAGCTCCACAGTCGGTAATGGAGATATCGAATGAAAGATATCAACAAATATTGAAAATTGGGGGCTTCGATGAACGTTTTACTCTCCATTAAACCAAAATATGTAGATCTTATAAAGTCCGGCATTAAGAAATACGAATTCAGAAGAAAGATTTTTAGCAAAGCTGGCCGTTGCAAGATTTTTATATACTCAACATCGCCTGTGAAGAAAATTACGGGTGTATTTGATGCCTCTATGATCCATCGAGATTCCCCTTATAGAATTTGGGATATGTGTGGGACATATTCGGGTTTGTCTGAAGAGGAATTCTTTCAATATTTCAGAGGATGTGAGATTGCATATGCGATTGAGATCAAAAATCTGGTTACCTTTGATAGACCTCATGATCCTTCTGATTATTTTTTGGAATTTACACCTCCTCAATCGTATCGTTATTTCGACCCTCAACAAGAATTCTTGCCCTTTGGAAGAAAGCGCAGATCTGCTGAAGCATAGTTCAGACCCCCTCCATAAAAAAATTGGCTCATTCGAATGCGCATTATGGAATTCGGATTATAAGCGTATCCTAAGATAGGAGTAATAGATGGGAAGGGAAGATAAGGAAATCTTCAGGCAACTCCAGCAGGCCCTGCCGGAGGTGCGAAATTGGATCGATTGCTACGTGGAGGCATACGCTCATTTAGCAGTTCCCATTGTCGATCTTGGTTTCAGAAGATTATCGCAGTACTTCGATCAAAGCCGCCTTAAGAATAGCAAAGCTGTCAAGGTAGACCGGGTGCAGGTTCCCCCGCTGAGCCAAATGGGACTGCCATACTTCACTGATTTCGAAGAGACTTCATTCATAGGCATTACTTACATGGACACCTTTTTTCTGGCACCTCCAGCTCACGATTGTGAATCCACCCACTTCCACGAGCTTATTCATGTTATTCAATGGGAAGTATTGGGGCCCGACTTGTTTCTTATGGTATATGCTGTAGGCCTCTTGGCATATGGATATGAGAACTCGCCGTTGGAGAGAATGGCTTATGAACTTCAGAGAGCGTTCGAGGCCGGGCGTTCGATTCTGCAGCTGGAGTTACAAGTCCGGGAGAAGACAGAGCTAATGTCAAAAGCCTTGAGCTGACAAGGGGTTCATTTTTTGTTAGTAAATAGGGATATCATTCCCTGTCCCAACCTACTCTTTCACACTTTCTTGTGGGTTTTACCTTTCTTTTCTTACACCTTTGAAAGGTTTCGGATCTGACTTCTGATCCATAAATCTTCCTGTATCAGAGTCTCTTTTTACCCAACGATCATTGTGGGGATTGTAGGTCTGGGACCGCTCAGTCACCTGACCATGTCGATGCTTATCCCCTGGGGGTGGATTCTTTGCCAACTATTTTCACCTCCTTTCATGTTATTCTTTTTAAAGTTTCAAGTCACTGGCATGTTCATAAGATATGATGTCCCCATGTTTGGTCTTCTTATAGGCCTCTTCGTCATGGGAGAAGTCGGTTATTCTCTTGGCATTGAACTCCTTGAAATATTCTTTTACTGTAGCAAGGATTTTTAACTCACTGTCAGAAAATAGAGAAAAATCTGGTTCCTTAAGTGAAATAAATTCCTCCCCAATAAAATCGCCGATAATATTCTCCTCAACTCTGATTTCACCATTCTCAATGAGCGTCGCAAAATAAAGAGCATATTTATCAGGGGCCGGACCGAAAGGAATATGGGCATATCTGGCACCCGTGATGGATACAGCGTAGTCCTTGAAGTGCTTGAAGTCCGCATAAAAGAGAAGTTTGTTCAGTTTCGTCTTTAGCACTCCGCCTTTCGAGAAATACAAAATAGCATTAAAAAGTTTAGCAAGATCAAGTTTTCTATAACCGCTTAACTCATTCGCCTCGTACTTCCCGAAGCGTTCCTCATAGACTCTTTCGAGAGAACAGGTTTCTTGTTCTGCGGCCATGAGTTCATTAACAAGGCGATCCCTTTTCTCAGTGGGCAGTACATCTGTTGTAACTTCTATCAACTTTAAGAGATTACGAGGGTCCATAGCCAAGCGGAGTGCTTTTTCATGAGTCTCATCTTGCAGGGCTCCGTTTTCATAGCGGCTTAGTGTCGCCCCACCCCACCCTAAGAGACGGCTCATCTCATTTTGGGTCAGTCCGAATCTTTTTCGAAAATCGCGAACTTCTTCGGGCTGCATCATCCCGTGACGCCGGCGGTATTCTCTGTAAGCCTTGTCGAGGGGATCGTCGTCCGATTTAGGATCCTCAAACTCCTCTCCGCAGTTCTTGCACTTGTAATATTTCATTTCGACCTTGATTGTCTCGCCACGGACTTTTATATCTTCCGCACGGTGGATCAATTCAAGTTCAGTCTCTTTTTCGCAGTTTGGGCAAATACCTTTCATTTTCCATCCTTCCTTTCTTCTACCCTGAATGGGTAGCACATCGGAAAATTTGCGGTATGGAAGGATATGCACTTTGCAATCTTCTCCTTACCAACCTGCGCAATCTTGAGCTTTATATAAACTTCCTCTGTACCTACTTGTTTCCCGAATACCCATATATCACCAAGCCTATCTCTATCGGGTTCAGGTCCCTCACAATAATTTTCAACAGAAAGAGTCATTAATTCTTCTTTTAAATTTTTCTTCGTTAACCCTAATTTTACCAAAGCTTCTAGGTTCTCATGCCTGTTTACAATATCGAGCCCCCGTCCTGACACGATAATCTTCTTAAATTCTAACAAAAAGTCTTTAATTTCAGCTTGTTTCAGTTCATCCAATTAAACATTCTCCGCTTAAGTCGTATATGGCAATTATATATCATAAAATTATTTTGTCAAGTTATATTTATCAATTGATAAATATAAAAAGTAACCCAAAAATCTCTATTATGATGTAATATATTGAAGTTATTTACGTTTTTATTATATGAGTTAAAAGTCATGTCAGCTTGGTGCTGAGTTAGGCATCGGTAATGAAATATTATAAATCCTGTTGTTTATCTACAGTGAAGATGAGGGAATGGAAGAATAGGAAAAGAGTTCAATAGAATTATTTGTAAAAGACCAATCAATTTAAAAATTCGGTATCATCGAAAAGGAGGTTCACCACGATTTCATCATTGAGTTTCTAGTTCTATTGTGTTATCGAGTCACAAAGTCATTAAAACCACGGATAAGCTTAAAGGGTGGGGTGATCATTGATGGAGAGACGCAAGGGAGAAAGATATCCACTGCCTGAAATGTAATCGGAGAGATTTATTAACCAACCCACAACCTAATTCAAAACTGTAGGTTGACGGTGATGCTTTTTCGCTGAGTGAAACTTTCGAGCATCCCTTCGAGAGAGTATTCCCGGCCAAAACCGCTCTGCTTGAACCCACCATATGACTGGCCCGGAACAATGCCCACGCCCTGGTTGATTTGAACCCAGCCTGATTCGATACGATGGGCTGTGCGAAGTCCCTTTCCGATGTCATGTGTCCAGATAAAGGCGGCCAGGCCGTAATGGCTTTCATTGGCCATGCGAATCGCCTCTTCCTCCTCTTTCCATGGAATGACAACCAGCACAGGTCCAAAGATTTCCTCCCGTGCGATGCGCCAGTCATTTTGGACATTGCCGATGACCGTGGGTTCCATGAAATAACCCTGGGCAAGCGGCCCTTCTTTGGGCGGAAGGCCGCCGGTCAGAAGGCGCGCCCCTTTCTGCTGGATTCCATCTTCCACGAAGGAGCAGACCTTCTCAAATTGAGTCTGGTTGATGATGGTCCCCATATCTGTTGACTCATCGAGAGGATCGCCGATTTTAAGGCTTTTTAGTTTATTGACGAGTTTTTCCAGGAAGGAGTCATAAATCGATTCATGAAGAAAGAGGCGTGATCCCGCAGTACAAGATTGGCCCTGTCTTGTAAATCGCATCGCCAGAAAGACTCCATCTACCACTTGCGGTTCATTTGCATCAGGGAAAACGATCTGTGGACTTTTACCACCTAGCTCAAGGGTGACTGGCACGATTCGCTCAGCCGCGGCCTCCATGATCGTCCTGCCAATTTCGTAAGATCCGGTGAAAGTGAGTTTTCTTACCAGAGGGTGTCTTGCCAGAGGAATGCCACACTCCGAACCGGTCCCGGTGACCACATTGAGCACTCCGGCTGGCAGGAATGCGGAGCAGACTCGGGCGACCTCGAGAACAGCAAGGGGCGCCTCGGAAGAGGGTTTGAGAACTAAGGTGTTTCCAGCGGTGATCGCCATAGCGATCTTGAGTCCGGCAAGGCCGACCGGTGAATTCCACGGAACAATCCCTCCCACCACGCCGATAGGTTCCCTCCGGGAATAACTGAGGAGGTTTTCTCCAAGCGGCACCGTTTCCCCTTTAATCTCGCTCGCCACTCCGCCGAAGAAACGAAAGAGGTCCGCAGTGAGCATGGCCTCTGGTCGGGACTGGGTGCGGATGGCATTTCCCGTTTCAAGGGCAGTAATGCGAGCGATCTCATTGGCTCTCATTTCGATCGCTTCACTAATCTTAGACATTAACTTGCCCCGTTCACGAGGGGTGACCCGTTTCCACTCTTCAAAGGCCTTGGCAGCAGCCTTTACCGCTCGATCCACATCTGCTGATTTTGCACGGGGAACTTCTCCGACGATCGAACCCTTCCGACCTGGATTTTCAACCGGGATAAATTCACCACCGGAACTCTCAACCCACTGGCCATTCATCAGCATTAGTTGACGACCCACTTCCATATCACGCACCTCTCTCCTGCTGTGTATTCAGAATTAAATATTCCTTTAGAGTTGAAAAAATTTGGGAAGAAGAAATTAAACCCTAAACCCTAAACCCTAAACCCTAAACTCTAAATAAACTCAAATTTTAAAATTACAAAACCTAAACGCATTAAATTTTTTTTAACATTTAGATTTTGAGTTTTGTGTTTGTTTAGGATTTAGTGTTTAGGGCTTTGAGTTTAACTCCATACTTCGGATTGAAACCTATTTAGCAGTAAAAAATTTCACCACTAACTCCCAATCGCGTGATTGGCCAGTTTTTCCAGGACCGTCACAATGGAAGAATGGTCAAGTTCGCTTCCTCCCTGTGCAGCGAGAGAATTGAAGAGTTCCTGTGCCGTGGCTGTATTGGGCAGGCTCAATCCCATGCTCCGTGCGGATTGCAGGGCAATATTCAAATCTTTCTGATGAAGCCTGACACGAAAACCAGGATTGAAGGTTCGCTTGATCATCCTCTCTCCATGGAGTTCGAGAATACGGCTCTGGGCAAATCCTCCCAACAGTGCCGCCCGAACTTTCATCGGGTCAGCGCCTGCCTTGGAGGCAAAGAGAAGAGCTTCTGCCACTGCCTCAAGGGTGAGAGCTACAACGATCTGGTTGGCCACCTTGCAGGTCTGACCATCTCCATTTCCACCGACATGAACAATATTCTTCCCCATCAATTCAAAGAAGGGCTTGATTTGATTGAATACCTCTGCTTTTCCTCCTACCATGATCGAGAGGGTGGCGTTTTCAGCCCCGACCTGGCCTCCTGATACCGGCGCATCGAGCATCTCCACGCCCATTGCGGCCAGCTTCTTTGCGAATTCCTTGGTCGCAAGCGGTGAGATCGAGCTCATATCCACCACGATGGAACCTGGCTTTAAACCTTCTGCAACGCCATTCGGACCGAAGAGCACGGCCTCTACATCGGGCGTGTCGGGAACGATGATGAAGATGATCTTTGATTTCTGTGCTACCTCTCTGGAGCAAGCAAATCCTTGTGCACCCAGGCTGCACAGGAACTTAACTGGTTCCTCTGCGATATCACACACATGAACCGTGTGGCCTGCCTTGACTAAATGACCTGCCATGGGTTTTCCCATGATCCCCAAACCAATAAATCCTAACTCTGCCATCTTTGTTTCCTCCTCTTAATGGTATTCAAAGAAATGTTTGACGATGGTTATTTTAGATAAGGTTCAATCCATTTCAGCCCGTCTTCTGTCTTTCCTGACGGAATATATTCACAGCCGATCCATCCATCATAACCTGCCTTATCGATAGTACGAAACAGATTGGCAAAATTAATCTCTCCTGTGCCCGGTTCGTGACGTCCCGGGACATCGGCCAACTGAATATGCCCGATCTTTGCAAGGTTGCTCAAAATCGTCTTCGTCAGGTTCCCTTCCATAACCTGCATATGGTAGATGTCATACTGGAGATAGAGATTAGGATGGCTGATCTCTTCAAACAACCGAAAGACATCCCGCGTATGGACCAGATGAAACCCGGGCATATCCTGATCATTCAGGGGTTCGACGATAAAGCGAATCCCTGCTTTTTCCAGAGAGCTGGCTGCAAACCGGAGATTATCCATCAGCGTCTGACGAACCTTTTCCGGAGGAACTCCATGGGGAGTCTTTCCCACCAGGCAGTTGATACGGGGACATCCTAATGTCTTTGCATATTCAATCGCTGTTCCCACTCCATCCCGGAATTCTCCTTCTCTTCCGGGAAGGCACGCAATGCCTCGCTCTCCTGTCTGCCAGTTGCCAGCAGGAAGATTGTGCAATACCTGGATGAGGCCATGCTTGTTCAACCGTTCTCTCAGTTCCTCTTTGCTCCAGGCATAGGGAAACAGATATTCGACCCCTTTAAATCCAGCCTTAGCCGCCCTCTCAAAGCGATCTAAAAAATCGGCATCATTAAACAGCATGGTTAGATTGGCACTAAATTTTGGCATAATCATCCTCCGTGATTCCTGCGAATTAAAAATCGTTTAAAGGGATGCGGTTAAGGTTAAGGCAACGAGGCCTGTTTCGGTTGCCGGTAACGGTAATATTCAAAGAATTCAAAAACGACAATCGTAACCTTTTATAAACGATACGGGCATCGTTGCCCTGACCGTAATACTTTTTTCTTTATCCCGATTTCTTGGTGGCGATATTTTTAAAGATCTCCCAGCTCTTTAGAAGCTCAAGGGCCCGCTCCATCTGGTTATCAGCCGGTTTCTTCTCCTTCTCCTTCCCCTCTACCTTTGGTTTTTCCTTCTCTTTGGCATCGATCAGGTGACGCTCCAGATCCTTTTCCGCAGGTGGTTGCTTCGGAGGGGCTGCTTTCTCATCTTCAGGGGCCGCAGGTTTCACAATGATATCCGGAACAATCCCTTTGGCCTGGATACTGCGACCATTGGGCGTGTAATACCTTGCTGTAGTCAGCCGGAGGCCTGCCCCCTCTTTCAGGGAAAAGATTGTCTGGACCGACCCTTTTCCAAAGGTTTGAGTTCCAAGGATAATTCCGCGACCATGGTCCTGAATGGCTCCTGCCACGATCTCTGAACCACTGGCGCTTCCTCCATTGACCAGGACGACCAGAGGATAACGAGCGAGGTTGTCCTCCTGTGGGTGGGCGTTAAATTTCATCTTATTCTCTTCTCTTCTTCCTTCAATCGAGACAATGACACCCGATTCAATAAAACGATCCGACACCTTGACTGCCTGATCCAAAAGGCCTCCGGGATTATTCCGCAAATCGAGGATCAAACCCTTCAATCCACCTTTGGCCTCTTCCTCGAGCGCTTTAACCGCCTTCTGGAATTCGCTATCTGTTTTTTCCTGGAACTGGAAAAGGCGGATATACCCATACTGTTTCTCCAGCAGTTCATATCGAACGCTTCTGACAGGAATCACGTCTCGGATCAGCGGGTACTCCTTGGGTTTTGGAAATCCCTCCCTCATGATGGTAAGAGTAACTTTCGATCCTTTGGGGCCCCTCATCCGTTTTACGCTCTCAATCAATGTGAGGTTCTTTGTCACCTCCCCATCGATTTTAAGGATTTGATCTCCCGCTTGGAGGCCTGCTTTATGCGCTGGTGTATCCTCGATAGGAGAAACGACCGTAAGCACACCCTCTTTGAGGGTGATCTCTAATCCCAATCCTTCAAATCGGCCCTTGGTCTCTTCCTGCATCTCCTTATACATATTGGGCGGCAGGAAGCCCGAATGGGGGTCCAGAGTCTCCAGCATTCCCTTGATGGCTCCGTAGATCAGGTCCTTTGATTTCGTCTCCTCCACATACTCCTTCTGAAGAATGCCTAAGACATCGGCAAAGACCCTCAGATCTTCATAGGTGGGGTTGGAGAGGGCAGAGACCTTATGGAACCGGCCCAGCCCCACGGTCACGCCCAGAATAAAGAATAGAACAACTACGGAGATGATTTTCAAATTTCTCATCCCTTTTCCTTGTGACATATCATCCTCCTTTTTAGATTTCTGAAAAAATCCAGAAATCTCTGATTACACCGATTATGAAACGATTACATCGACTTAAAATGCATCGAAAACCAAAGAGAAATCACGGAATCAATTTTTTAAAATCTATACAATCAGGGAGCAAGTCCTTTTTCAGAGCTCTCTTTTTTATCATTTCCCTTTAGGCCCACTTCCTTCTGGAAACAACGCCAACTTATCCGGCTGCGAAATCCAATCCATGGGATTCTGCGCCTTTCCCTGATGCCGGATCTCAAAGTAAAGCGAAGGTCCCTTCAGCGCTCCAGCGCTGCCTATCAGGCCAATCGCATCACCCTGGGCTACTTCATCTCCTGCTTTCTTCAGCAGTTGGGAACAGTATCCTGAGACTGTAAAGACGTGATCCCCATGATCGATGATCACAATATTTCCAAACCCCTTAAACCAATCAGCATAGAGGACTTTTCCGGGCAGGACGGCGTGGATCTCCGCTCCTATGGCCGCCTGGATCTCAATTCCATTCTGCCCCCTCTCTTTGAATTGGCTGAGCACCTTTCCATGAACGGGAGGAGTTAATTTCCCTTTAAAATTTTCTGGCTTTACTTTCCCGTAGGAGAGAAGGCTTTTTTCCCGCTCCAATTTTTGAACGAGCGCCTGGAGATTTTTTGCCCTTTCCTCCAGCTCGTTAATCAATTTTTGATAGACCACCTTCTGATTCTGGATCGATTTGAGAAGGGCCTGTTTCTCTTTCTTGATGGTTTGAATCTCAGATTTTTTCTTCCCGACCTCCGAGATGTTTCTCTCCCATTGTTGTTGATCCCGGGTCAATTCCTCCTGGTATCGCTCCTTCAAGGTCACCTGATACTGGTAGGTTTCGATCAGGCGCGCATCCGAGTGAAGGATAACTTTAAAATATTTATCAACCTTCAACAAATCGGGAAAGGACTGAGAAGTGAGGAGCAGGGCCTCCGGAGGAGTCCTTTCCATCTTATAGAGGGCTGTCAATCTCGAAAGAAGCTCTTTACGGGTCCGCTCTAACCCGTTGTTAAGCATGGCAATCTGCTCTCTCGCCTGCCGGAGCCTTTCTCTGGTTTGGGCCAACTGGCCCTCCATCTGCTTTAGTTCCTTCTCTTTCTTATAAAGTTGGGTCTCAAGGGAATTGAGGTTTTCGAGGATGGAAGTCTCCTTCCCGCGAATCTCCTTCTCCTTCTCCCTTGTCACGGAAATCTCTTTTTTAATATCGCCAAGGTCCTTCTTCTTCTGATGGATATCCTTTTCAATCTGCTCCTTCCGGCTTGCCTGAAGAGAGGGAAGGGCAAGGATGAGGATCAATCCTGTGGCGAACGCAAAAATCAAAACCTTCCTTATTCTTTTCATCGATCGCTCAACCGACGTATCTCAAAAATCTCATCGATGCGACAAAACTGCCAAAGAGGCCGAAGACCGTTCCCCCTGATAGCATCCATAAGATCGTCTCCCAGGGCAGAAAGAGAATGGGAATGCCTGCCATCCATCCTTTCATCAGGGGCGTGATCATGACCAGGACAACTTGGTATAGCAGATAGAGGAGGCCCATTGCCATTCCAGCTCCCAGGAGTCCCTGGATAAGCCCCTCCAGATAGAACGGGACCTGAATGAAGGCCGGGTTGGCTCCTACCATCTGCATTGCCTCAATCTCCTCCCTGCGAGAGGAGATGGTGAGCTGGAGTGTATTGGAGACGATAAAGATGATCGCTGCCAGGAGAAGTCCTCCCAAAATCCACTGGGTGAGCCTGACCAGGTAAACCAGAACGGAAAATGCCTCAATCCATTCCTGGCCATACTGAATCTCTTCAATCTGCGAAACTCTCTTCAGATGAGAGACTACATCTTCAATCTTCGTCTGTCCCCAATAGTCCTTCGTCAGCCGAATCTCAACGGAGGCGGGGAGGATAGCTGGTTGAATCCCTTCGAGGAGATTCTTCTGTTTTCCCAGCCTTGCCTCCATAAAGGCCATCGCATCGAAGGGTGAAATATAATTGACGGTCTCCACTCCATCGAGCTGCCGAATCTGTTTCAACACGCCCTCCACCTCATTCAACGACGTGCCTCTCTTCAGAAAAGCGATCACCTCAAATTTATCCTCCCAGATCTTCAGAAGAGAGGTCAGGTTAAAGGCAATCAGGGAGAAGGATGAAAAGATGAGAAGCGAGATGCCGATGATCGCAATGGTGGTCAGATTGGGAAAGAGGTTGCCCTTCATGTTTCGGAGGGCCCTTCTTAGTGCGTAACCCAGAAAAGAGATCATCCCTCGGATCTCACCTCGCCATTACCTTCTGCGCCTCCCTCTCTCTTTGCCACAAGGGAAATCGTCCGATGGGGATAACGCTGAATCAAATGGGTATCCTGGGTGGCAAAGACAATGGTCGTCCCTTTCTGCTGGAGTTCCGAAAAGATCGTCATCACCCTCCCGGTCATCTCATCATCCAGAATGGAAGTGGGCTCATCAGCGAGGATCAGGGCAGGGTCTTTGACCAGGGCCCGGCCAATGGCCACACGCTGTTGTTCTCCGGCAGAAAGGGAGAGAATCGAATCCTTCTCTCTCTCCTGGAGACCCATTAGGATTAGCGCTTGATAAACTTTTTCTTTAATCGCTTTTGGCGGGTAACCCATGACCTCAAGAACGAAACTGATATTTTCTCTCACATTACAGTCCTTCAGGAGTTTAAAATCCGGGGAAATGATTCCCATCATTTTTCTCACCTGATAGGCCTTCTTAAAACCGGGCTGAGTGAGACGGATTCCGTTGACGATGACTTCTCCGCTACTCGGTTTTTCAGCGCCAAAAAGGATACGAAGAAGGCTGCTCCTTCCCGATCCGCTTGGGCCGGTGATGAAGACGAACTCCCCGGCCCCGACCTCGAGATAAAAATCTGAAAAGGCTGTGATCTGGCTGGGATAAGTCTTCGAGACAGAAAACATCTGTATCATTTAATCCAAACTAACACGAACCCCCTTTTTTTTCAAGAAAACAGTCAACTCCCAAATCCCGTTATAGGAATGGTCATTGCGAGGGAACCGAAGCAATCTCGTCTTTTGCAATGAGATTGCCACGCACCTTGCAGGTGCTCGCAATGACTGCCCGGTAAAGGGGTTCCAGTTTCTAAATCGGAATTTGGGTCAACATGCACTCGGGTTGCGCTACGAATTCAGTTTGTAGGATAGGGGGCTTACCTTAGATGGGAAAAGGGTTATGCGAAAGTATTTCGGCAGGAGATATGGGTGAGGACGGCAACCTCCTTTTATTCTTTCTTCAGTTTCAGACCCTTAAAAACATCGCCGAGGGTTCCGAACTTCCCGCTCCGATCCTCCTTCTCCATAAACTTTTGGTAGTCCTCCCGATCCTCTCTTTCCTCCATCGCTCTCTGTGATAGCCGTATTTTTCCCTTGTCATCGATGGAGACAACTTCCACCTGAATCTCCCTCCCTCTTGGGAACCTCTTCTTCACCTCCCCTTTTTCGGAGGTTCTCAACTCTTCGTTGGGAAGCAACCCTCTCACCTTTGCTCCAAATTGCGGAAGGCGAACAAAGAGACCATAGGGTTTGGCGTCTTCAACAATTCCTTTCAAGACCTGTCCCACTTCCAGCCGCACCTGATCCGGGCCTTCCTCTTCGATGATCTTTTTCTTAACCCCCGCCTCTTTGATGGACAGCGAAATTCGATGCGCTTCGGTATCGATTCCCATCACCATCACATCAACGATATCCCCTTCCTTCAGAAGGCGACTAGGATGGGAGATCCGCTCATAGCTGATTTCGGAAATGTGGACGAGACCATCCACACCGGGGGCTACTTCCACAAATGCTCCAAAATCCATGAGCCTTGATACCTTCCCGCGGATGATCTCACCTTCATCAAATCCGAGGCCCTTCTCCCAGGAATCCGGTTCGAGGGCTTTGATGGAGAGAGAGATTTTAGGCTTTCCTTCCTTGTCCGGCTCCATCTTTAACACTTTCACCCTCACCGGCTGGCCGGTCTGGAGAACCTCAGAAGGATGATTAATCCGTCCGTGAGAGATCTCGGAGATGTGAACCATTCCTTCAATTCCGCCTAAATCCACAAAGGCCCCGAAATTGGTCAACTTCGTCACCTTACCCTCGGATTCCAGATTGGGCTTGAGCCGCTCCAGCGTCTCTTTCAATCGTTTTTCCTGCTCCTCTTCGAGGAGAACGCGGCGGGATACGATAATGTTTTTCCCCTTCTCTTTGATCTCCATAATGCGAAACGAATATCTGGCTCCAAGATGAACTTCCGGTTTCTCTGTGAAGATCAGGTCAATCTGGCTAAGGGGACAGAAGGCTCGAATGCCAGAAAAATCGACCTCAAGGCCTCCTTTTGTAATACTCGATACTTTCCCTTCTACGGGGACAAGATTCTCTTTTGCCTCACGGAGTATGTCGAGAGCATCTGCGCCCTGAACCTTCATCCCTTTGGTGAGATGAATGCCATCTTTGATTGAAGATACTCTCATCTCTACTTGGTCTCCGGGCTTTACAGTAAGATAGCCCTCTCTATCCATGAATTCTTGAAGGTCGGCAATCCCCTCGCTTTTCCCTCCCAGGTCGACAAAAATCGTATCCTTTCCAATCTTTGCGACAATTCCGGATATCCTCTCTCCGGGGCGAACCCTGCGGGCCGGAGATTCAAAACTCGCTTTTAACAGTTCCTCAAAACTAGCCTCTTTCATCTCTTTTTCTTCCATTTTCTCCTCGCACAAACTCAATAGATGGCCTATTATAACCCTTTCTAAACATCTTCGAAAGTCTTTACCTGCCTTTAGAAAGAGCTTGCTCGAGCAAGCTCAGGCGAGATACTTCAACGATCTTCATCGCTAGGAAAGCTTGGGCCTCCCTCGATTCACAATCGATGCATCCGGATCCGTCGTTGAAATGTATCGACTGTTCTGCTTGAGGTATTTCCTCCCGGAGCAATCCGTGCTCTCACCCTTCTCCTCCAATCGAGCTTCCAACCTCTTGTAACCCTCCTGAAGTTGAACCCTCAAAGACCGAGGATCAATCA
>VGRY01000023.1 GCA_016875195.1 Deltaproteobacteria bacterium | reverse complement strand
CATAATAACCATGATGCAGAGATCCTGAGGGAATCAGGGGCAGATCTGGTCCTTTTCCCGTTTCTCGATGCAGCCAAAGAGGCAGCGGAATTGATCGGTACCGAGGGAGCGGTTTGAAAAAATTTTTTAAAGATGAGGAACCAGAAGCGAAACTACCTGTCAAGTGTAGTGCGTCATAAATCCCTTTTTAGTCCGTTCGTGGTGACCCTGTCGAACCATGAACGGAACCCCTTGATATGATTCACCCTTCGACAAGCTCAGGGTGAACGGATTATGTAAAGAAGTGTCGGACGCACGACACTAGCCGACTGGCATTTGGGATTTTAGGAGGGCAAGCCGAGACCACTTAAAAGATAATCTGAGGGGAAATCACATCTCTTCAAGCTTCCGGTAGAGAGTTTTTCGGTCGAGCCCAAGCCGTTCGGCGGCTTTGGACTTGTTGCCTCCTGCCTCTGTGAGAACCCTTTTGATATATTCTTTTTCCAACTGATCCAAAGTAAACTTTTCATCCATCGCTCTTTCAAACAGTCTCTCATCGGTTTTCTGAATCATCGAGGCGGGCAAATCATCCGGGAGAATGACCTCCTGCTGGCCCAGGGCGATCGCCCTCTGAATCACATTCTCCAATTCCCTCACATTTCCGGGCCATGAATAGTTTAATAAAAGTTTCAGGGCATTTTCTGAAATTCCAGATATGTTCTTCTTGGATTCGCTGCCGAATTTGGCGATAAAATGTTGAATCAGCATCGGGACATCCTCCCTCCGTTCACGAAGAGGCGGCATCTCAATATCGATCACCTTCAACCGGTAGTAAAGGTCCTCTCGAAATCGCCCTTGCTTGATCGCCATTTCGATATCGCGGTTCGACGTGGAGATGATTCTCACCTCAATGGGATAGGAATGCGTATCTCCAAGAGGCCGTATCTCTCTGTCCTCGATCGCCCGGAGCAATTTGGCCTGGAGGGTAAGCGCCATTTCAGTAACCTCGTCCAGAAAGAGGGTTCCCTCATGGGCTTCAACAAAGAGTCCTTTTTTGTCCGACCTGGCGTCGGTAAAGGCGCCCTTCTTATAACCGAACAGTTCACTCTCAAGGAGGGTCTCCGGGATGGCGGCGCAATTGACGGCTATAAAGGGGCCTGCCTTTCTGCACCCGCTGTAATGAACCGCCTTCGCCACCAACTCTTTTCCCGTCCCACTTTCCCCGGTGATCAAGACACTGCTCGAACTATCGCTGATCCTTTCAATCATGTCATAAATCTTTTGCATCGCAGGGCTTTTGCCTATCAGTTGATGGAAATCATATCGGGATTCGACCTCTTTCTTTAACCGGATCACCTCTTTCTTTAAGAGGCGGGTTTCCAGGGCCTTCCTCACCGTCAGGAGAAGTTCATCCATCTGAAAGGGCTTCGTGATGTAGTCATAAGCGCCCATCTTCATGGCTTTGATGGCGGACTCAATCGTCCCAAATGCGGTGATGATGATGACCGGCGTTAAAGGGGCTACCCGGTTGGCCTCATCCAGAAGGTCGAGGCCTTTTAACCCTTTCATTTTTAAATCGGTGATCAAGACATCGAATTCCTCTCTCTTGAGCAGTTTGGAAGCCTCTAAACTTTCACTCGTAGTGGATACGGAAAATCCCTCTTCCCCTAAGACCTCGGAAAGCATCTGGCACATCCCGAGATCATCATCCACAACCAAAATTTGGTAATTCTTACCTTTCATCTTTCACCTTTTACCTTTTACCTTTCACCTTCATAAGCAGGGAGGTAGACTTGAAACGTGGATCCTTCCCCTACCTTGCTATTGACCTCAATCCACCCCTCATGGTCCTGGATGATCCCCTGGGTGACCATCAAACCCAACCCTGTTCCTGCATCCTTGGTGGTAAAAAAGGGATGAAAGATATTCTCCAGTACCTCACGCGCCATCCCCACACCGGTATCCTGAACACAGACCTCCACATAGAGATGCTGATGGTCTTCAAGCCCCTGTTTTGAAAGCCGCTTTGAGGACGTGGAGAGGCGAAGTTCTCCTCCCGCGGGCATCGATTGGATGGCATTGAGGATGAGATTTGAGAAGACCTGCTGAAGTTGTTCTGGATCGCCCATGACAGAGGGAAGATCGTTTTCCAATTCCTTAATCACCTTTACCTTATGCCTTTGAATTTCATGTTCAAGAAAATCGAGTGTCGTCTCCAACAAGGGAGTGATCACCAGGGTCGTATGCCCCGGTTTCTTTTTCCTGACGAAACCGAGGAGTTGTTGAATGATTTTTGTGATCCTTTCAGTTTGGTGTATGATGATATTTAAATTTTTCTCTGCTCCCTCCCGATCGTCGAGCTTTCTTTTAATAAACTCCGCCCGTCCACCAATGATATTCAAAGGCGTTCCGATCTCATGGGCCAGCCCTGAAACGAGTTGCCCAAGGGTTGCCAATCTTTCGGAGTGTCTGAGCCCTCTTTCCAGCTCCAGTTTGTTTTCAGCTTCCTGGATGATCTTCTTTTGAGCTTCGTTCAGATCCATTGCCATCTGGTTGAAGGCCTGAGCCAGCGCGGAGAGTTCATCCTTTCCTCTCAAATCGATTTGTGAATGGAGGTTCCCCCGGGCTAACTCTTTAATGCCGGCCATCAATTTGGATATGGGATGGCTAATCCATCTCCTGGTCGTAAAAAGAATCAATATCACGGTTCCCCCGATGAGGATGAAGAGGGTGATGAAAATGGACCATTTTGCTCTTGTAATGTCCTCTTCCATAAAAGAAGTATGCTGAAGAAGAGAGACTCCGCCGATATTTCGTCCCTTTCTATCCTTAAGCGGAAAAACGTAGGAAAATACAGGAGATCGGTCGTAAACACCAAATTCCTCTTGGTGAAGATCTTCTCGAATTGACTTTTTGATCATCTCTAGGTAAGGCTCAATCCTCTCCTTGATCGAACGGGACCGAAAAACAAGGTTTTTCTCTTGATGGTAAACAATCGCACCCAGGGTCCTCTCATAGTCTTCCACGGCATCAATTAAGTCCTGGACGTATTCCATCTCCCGCGGAAGCGATATCTTTTCGAGAGAAACCTTAAGTGTTCGGCCGGTGCTTCTCACTTCAACTTTCATCTTTGTGATGAGGATATCCCTGCGCGAAAGAATATGGAAATATCCGTACCCTATCAGAACAACCATGATGATAAGGGAGAGGTAAATGGTTAATTTCGTGCCAAGTTTCATTCAGGGCCCTTTCATATGTTGAATCGAATGAGTCCAATGTATCAATTACTCCTCAAAAAGTCAAAATTCCTTTGTAGACTTTTGATTTAAAATGTTGTAAAAATAATCGTAAATACTCATTTTTTATGCCAATTCAGGTCGCCGCTGGAGCATAAACCCCGTTAGAAAATCTTCGATTTTTCAATGGGACTGCTCAGATGTGGCTTTCTAACGGGGTATAAAGGAGGACAAATGAGATTTCCGGAATACAGGCCAAGAAGATTGCGAAAGGATGGGTTGCTTCGTGAAATGATTCGAGAAACCCATTTAAGACCGGATGATTTCATCCTTCCCCTCTTTGTTCGCCCCGGCAAAGGGGTGAAGAAAGCGATCTCATCCATGCCCGGCCACTTTCAATTATCCGTTGATCTTATCCTTAAAGAGGTCAAGGAAGCCAAATCATTAGGAATTCCCGGAGTGATCCTTTTCGGTATCCCCGAGAAGAAGGATGAGATGGGTTCTGAAGGTTATGCCAAAGATGGAATTATTCAGAGGACGATCCGTCAGATTAAGGAAAAGGTGGATGGAATCCTGGTGATCACTGATGTCTGTCTCTGTGAATATACCAGCCACGGTCATTGTGGGGTGGTCAAAAATGGTAAGATCTTAAACGATGAGACGCTTGAACTTCTCAGCGCTCAGGCCCTTTCCCATGCCGAGGCAGGCGCGGACATCATTGCCCCTTCGGACATGATGGATGGAAGAGTGGGAGCCATCCGAAGGATCCTCGATGAAAACCAGTATGAAGACACTCCCATCCTCTCCTATGCGGCGAAATACGCCTCTGCCTTTTACGGACCTTTCCGCGTAGCCGCAGAATCAAAACCCCAGTTTGGCGACCGAAAATCCTATCAGATGGACCCTGCCAATGGGGACGAAGCCTTAAGAGAAGTCGAGCTTGATATCGAAGAAGGTGCGGATATGATCATGGTCAAACCCGCCCTTCCCTACCTCGATATTATCTGCAGGGTGAAACAGAGTTTCAACATCCCGGTTGCCGCTTACAACGTGAGCGGCGAATTTGCGATGGTCAAGGCTGCATCCAAACTGGGTTGGATCGACGGAGATCTCGTGATGATGGAATCCCTGATCGCTATTAAAAGAGCAGGGGCCGATCTGATCCTTACCTATTTCGCCAAAGAAGCTGCCAGGAAGTTATGAGTGATGAGATATGAATGATGAGTTAAAAGAAAATAAACATAAGTTAAAAACTCCGAACTCCGAACTCCGAACTCCGAACTTTGAATTGAGGATGGTGGCCTGGGAGCTGATCCGAAGCTGCAACCTTGCCTGTGTTCATTGCCGCGCCTCTTCCGAGCGAGGCCCTTATCCCGGAGAGCTGACGACAAAGGAATGCTTCCGCGTGATGGACGAAATCGCCACCATCGCCAAACCCATCATCATCCTCACTGGCGGAGAGCCTCTGATGCGGGCCGATATCTTTGATCTGGCTCAATACGGGACAAACAAGGGGTTCCGGATGGTGATGGCAACCAACGGTACCCTGATCACCGAAGAGAATGTCAAAGCGATGATAAACTCTGGAATCCAGAGGATCAGCGTCAGCATCGACGGCCCTGATGCAGAGACACATGACGCCTTCCGAAAAGTGAAGGGGGCTTTTGAAGGATCGCTCCGGGGCATTGAGATTGCAAAAAAACATGGCCTTCCCTTCCAGATCAATACCACCATCACCAAGAGTAATCTCCATTTGATTGAAAAGATCCTCCGCCTTGCGGTTGACCTCGGCGCTGTAGCCCATCATATTTTCCTGCTCGTCCCCACGGGGAGGGGAAAGGAACTTCAGGACCAGGAGATCTCAGCGCTCGATTACGAAAAGACCCTTCACTGGTTTTACGAACAACACGATCAGGTGGACCTCCAGCTTAAAGCGACCTGCGCCCCCCATTACTATCGGATCCTCCGGCAAAGAGCCAAAACAGAGGGGAAGAAGATTACTTTTGAAACCCACGGCCTGGATGCCGTCACTCGCGGCTGCCTCGGAGGCATCTCTTTCTGCTTTATCTCCCATACGGGGCAGGTTCAGCCCTGTGGCTATCTCGAACTGAACTGCGGAAATGTCAGGGAAAAATCGTTTCCAGAAATTTGGAAGGAGTCTCCCATTTTTCAGGATCTCAGGAATTTTGACGGGTATGGCGGCAAATGCGGTCCCTGTGAATTTAGAAGGGTCTGCGGAGGTTGCCGGGCCCGTGCCTATGAAATCACCGGAGACTACATGGCAGAGGAACCCTACTGCATCTATCAACCGGCGATGGGGGCGATTCCCAATGTTTAGCATCAGATCATTTCCCCAATGAAAAAATCGGGAAGTGTCCCTCATGTGTGATTAGATATGAACTCATTTCTTAAATCCTTCTTCCGCTTCCGGATCAGCTTGACCGTCAAGTTTCTCATGGCCATGATTTTTCTGGTCTTTATCACCTCTGCTGCCTTTGGATGGTTTTTTCTCGGGAGAGAAGCTTCTCAACTCCAAAACAGGTTAGATGATTATGGAAGATCCATGATCAGCCATTATCTTTCCGATCAATCCCTCAGCCTTCTTCTCGAACACGGAGTCGGTTTAACCCAATGTCCGCTCCTGCAGGGAATGGCCGATAGAATGGTGACAGAAAAAGACGTCCTCCTCTCCACTTTCATAAATAATCAAGGGGATTGGGTGGCTCATGCGGTTCGCAAAAACTCTTCATTGGATGTTCGAAACGCCTATCTCCTTACTCATCCCATCAAATCCAGAGACGGTCAGGCCCTCGGAACACTCCAGCTCGGCCTCTCTTATAATCAGGTTCAAGAACGGATCGCTGAATTGAGGAGGGATATCCTCTTCCTCAGCTTGGGGGTCACTGGTATTGGATTTTTGCTCACCCTTTTCTTCACCCGCATTCTCCTCAAACCCATTGAAAAATTGGCATCAGCCACGGAGAAGATCGCAGAGGGCGATCTATCCCAGGCCGTTGAAATTCACTCCAGAGATGAGATTGGGGATCTGGCCGGATCCTTCAATCAGATGACCCTCCAGTTAAAAGACTCCCGGAATGAGATGGAGAAAAAAGTGGAGGAACGGACACGTCAACTGGAGGAGAACATCGCCGAGCTCAATCATGCCAGGACAGCGACGCTCCAAATGCTTGAAAACCTTCAGTCCGCTAAGGCTGAACTTGAGAGGATGAATTTCGAATTAAAGGAGGCAGATGAGACCCGAATGAAATTTGTTGGGATGGCCTCTCATGAGCTCAAAACTCCGCTCACCGCCATTAAAGCCAATATCGATTTCATACTCGCCACGAAAGGGGAGGAAGTATCAGATGATTTGAAGTCCCACTTTCTCACTATTCAGCGAAATACGAATCGGATCCAGGAAACGATGGATCATCTACTCGACCTCTCCCGGATCAAATCAGGCCAACTTCCCATCAATAAAGAACCGATCCTCCTCTCTGAAGCGGTGGATGGATATGTCCATAATGTGAAACCCGTGGATAAAGCTCTCGCCATTCAGGTTGATATTCCTGAAAACCTGTTTGTCTATGCCGACCGAAACCGGCTTCACGATATCTTTATCAATCTCCTCTCCAACGCCTTTAAATTTACTCCGGAGGGAGGAACGGTCTCCGTCATCGCCCGTCCAAAAGATCACGACATTCTCCACGAAATCCGGGACACCGGGATAGGTATCCCGCAAGATAAAATTAAAAAGGTTTTTGAAGAATTCTTCCAGGTCGAGGGGGGTAAATATGGTGGAACTGGCCTGGGCCTTGCTATTGCCAAGCGCGTGATTGAAGAACATGGTGGAAGAATCTGGGTAGAATCCTGGCTGGGGAAAGGCTCTACTTTCTATTTTACCCTTCCTGCCTGCAAGGAGAAAGAAAATGGAAGATCGGTTCATTCCGAGAGAGACTAAGGGTAAGGTATTGATCGTTGACGATGCTCCGGACACACGGGAGATTATTCAAAAACTCCTGAACTACGAAGGATACGAAGTCAGCAATGCCTCGACCGGCGAAGAAGGGGTGAAAATAGCTGAAGAAGAGAAACCGGAGATTATTTTGATGGACATCAATCTTCCTGGTATGGATGGAACCGAGGCTCTTAGAAAGATCAGGGAGATTAATCCCATTCAATGCGTCATCATGCTCACCGCCTATGCCACATTGGACAATGCCATTCAGGCGCTTAAGGAAGGAGCCTCAGACTTCATCAAGAAACCCTTTGAAAATGCGCATCTGATCCATGTCGTCAACCAGACGCTTGAAAAACACCTCACCCTGAAGGAAAAAGAAAGGCTGGAGGATGAGGTGCGTCGGCTCTCCATTACCGATGACCTGACCGGCCTTTACAACCATCGCCACTTCTTTAAAACCCTGGCATCTGAAATTATCCGGAAAGAACGTCAGAAGACCACACTCTCCCTTCTGATGTTCGATATCGATCATTTCAAAAGGTACAATGACCTTTACGGACACCTTGAGGGAGACCGTGTATTGAAGAAGATTGGAGAGATTGTCAGTCACTCCATTCGGAGCAATGTCGATTCCGGATATCGTTACGGAGGGGATGAATTTGCCGCCCTTCTCATCGGCGCCACCCGAAATCAGGCCCTCCAGATTGCCGAACGAATTCGTTCAACGATTCAAGAGGCTGGATTCGAGAAGATCACAGTAAGCATCGGTTTGTCAGAATTTAAAGATCAGATGGATATCGAAGCATTTGTCAAATCCGCGGACAATGCCATGTACACAGCAAAACATTCGGGCGGAAACCGAGTTCATACGCATAGTCCCTGAGAGGGAACCAGGATATCAGGACATCAGAACATCAGGTGACCAGGGAGAATCAAAAAATGGCTTTTCCTGATGCCCTGATATCCTGATGTCCACAGCCTGATTTCCTGATATTCTGATAACCTTTAAGCTAGGCTTTCATGTTTATGTCCAATCGCCCCCGACTTTTTCTGATCGACGGTTCTTCTTATATCTATCGGGCCTTTTACGCCATCCGCCATCTCTCCAATTCGAAAGGTTTTCCGACCAATGCCATCTATGGCTTCACCCAGATGCTTCTCAAGGTGCTCAAAGATCATCAGCCTGACTATCTTGCCGTCGTTTTCGATTCGAAGGCACCGACCTTCCGGAGTGAAACCTTCAAAAAATATAAGGCCAACCGTCCTGCCATGCCGGACGGACTGATTCCGCAAATCCCTTACATCAAAAAGATCGTCGAAGGTTATCGTATTGCCACCCTCCAGATGGATGGCTATGAGGCAGACGATTTGATCGGAACCGCAGCCAAAGGCCTGGAATCTGAAGTCGATGTGGTGATCATCACCGGAGACAAGGACCTCCTTCAATTGGTGGGGAAGCAGATCCAGGTCTATGACACCATGAAGGAGAAGAGGTATGGGCAGGAGGAGGTCGTCGAACGTTTTGGCGTATCGCCCGAACAGGTGGTGGAGGTGATGGGCCTGGCCGGAGATGCCGTTGACAACATTCCCGGTGTCCCTGGAATCGGAGAGAAGACAGCCATCGAGTTGATCAAAGCCTTTGGATCGATTGAAAACCTGTTAAACCATTTAGATCAAATCCCTCAGAAAAAAATGAGAGAGCGATTGGAGAACAATGTTGACTTAGCCCGGCTCAGCCGCCAGTTAGCCACAGTCCGGACGGATGTCCCCATTACCTGCCAAAAAGAGGACTTTGTCCTCTCTGCTCCGGACTCTGGAGCCCTGCGGGAGCTCTTTAAAGAATTGGAATTCAATAAAATGCTCAGGGAACTTCCCGAAGAAGTTCCACAGGAAAAGCCGGACAGGGATTATCGCCTGGTCATTGACCGTGATGTATTCCTTTCGTTGTTGCGAGATCTGAGGGAATCAAAATGCTTTGCCATTGATGTTGAAACCACCTCGATCTATCCGATGTGGGCGAAACTCGTCGGAATCAGTCTTTCCCATACGTCCCATCAGGCTTTCTATATCCCCATTGGCCATCAGGGAGGCGAGCAACTCCCTCTTCCCTGGGTGCTGGAACAACTCAAGCCTCTTCTCGAGGATGAAGAGGTGAAGAAGGTGGGACAGAATATCAAATATGACTGGATTGTCCTCAAACATCACGGCATCGACCTTCGGGGAATTCAATGTGACACGATGATCGCCTCCTACCTTCTCAATCCCACGAAACATAATCACAACCTCGGGGAGATCGCCCGTGAATATCTCGATCGTGAAGTGACCGACTACAAAGAGGTGACCGGAGGAAAGTCCGTGACTTTCGACCTGGTCGATCTTGCAAAGGCCAGGGACTACAGTTGTGAGGATGCGGATGTCACCTTCCAGCTTTTCCATCTTCTCCTCCCGAAGCTGAAGGAGGGAGAATGCGAGGAACTCTTCGAGGAGGTGGAGATGCCTCTTTCCACTGTCTTGGCTAAGATGGAGATGAATGGGGTGAAGATTGACGTTGATCTCCTCAGCGATTTTTCGAAAGAGATCGAGGGCCAGCTTCTCCAGAAGATCGAGCAGATCTATCTGTTGGCAGGGGAGGCTTTCAATATCAACTCCTCCCAGCAGTTGGGAAAGATCCTCTTCGACAAACTGAAACTGCCTGTGATCAAAAAGACCAAGACTGGATTCTCCACTGACATGGAAGTTCTCGAAAAGCTTTCCATCCATCATGACCTCCCCCTCGAAATTATAGGGTATCGTAATCTTTCCAAATTGAAATCGACTTATATCGATGCCCTACCCAAATTGCTTCATCCGGAAACCGGCCGTGTTCATACCTCCTACAATCAAACGGTTACGGCCACAGGAAGACTTTCCTCAAGCGACCCTAACCTTCAGAACATCCCCATCCGCACGGACGAGGGAAACCGTATCCGCCAAGCATTCATCCCCGAGAAGGGGTATGTCCTTGTCTCTGCCGATTACTCACAGATCGAATTACGGATTCTGGCTCATCTGTCCCAGGATGAGGTGCTGATTGGAGCATTCTGGAACTATGAAGACATCCATAGCCGAACTGCCTCAGAGATCTTCGGCATTCCTATGGAACAGGTGACATCAGTGATGAGGCGGGAAGCCAAGGTGATTAATTTCGGCATCATCTACGGGATGAGCGCTTATGGTCTCTCGCAACAATTGAAAAAGGAACCCCGGGTGGCTCAGGCTTACATCGATGAATATTTTAAAAAATATACCGGTGTCCAGGCCTATATCCAGAGAAGTCTCGAGGAGGCCAGGAAGAAGGGTTTTGTCACCACCCTTCTCAACCGCCGGCGTTATTTACCTGAGATCAATTCCCAGACCATTGCCATCCGCCAGGCCGCTGAGAGGATGGCCATCAATACACCCTTGCAGGGGACAGCTGCGGACATGATCAAGGTGGCGATGATCCGGATCCAGAACCAATTGGAAGAACACTATCCCTCAGCGAAGATGATCATGCAGGTCCACGACGAACTGGTTTTTGAGGTCCCCGAGGGGGAGATAGAAAGCACACTTTCGATGATCCGTGATGAGATGGAAACGGTGATGGAACTTTCCATCCCTCTCAAGGTCTCTATAAGCTCCGGTAAAAATTGGGCGGAAGCCCACTAAACCCTCCCTCTCCCCTTCAAGGGGAGAGGGAGGGGGTGAGGGGAGTTCGGAGCCATGAGTTCGGAGTTCGGAGTTTTTGAAAAAAGATTTTATTGCGGATGAGATCTATTTTTTGTTTTTTTCTCCGAACTCCGAACTACGAACTCCTTACTATTATCGAGGAGAACAATGAGAAGAATAGCCCTGTTGATATTGATTGTGTTGGTATTGCCACTATGGATTGCCAATGGTCAGGAGATCTATCGTTGGGTTGATGAGAAGGGAACTGTCCACTTTGCTGACGATTTCACCCTTGTCCCGGAGAAATACCGGGATCAAATTCAGAAACGGAAGCCTCCTGAAGAACCTTCTCCTTCGCCTGCCAGACCTCCTTCGAGGCCGGAGGCAACTGCACCCACTGCCGAATCAACACCCCCCAAAAAGGACCTTTGGGGAAGAGGAGAGGAATGGTGGAGGGCTAAGATGAAAGAGTGGAACGAAAAACTCCAGAACGCCCAGAAGAATTATGATCTCATCTTTTCTAACCTGAAACAGAAGGAAAAAGAACTGACGGACGCGTTATTCAAACCGGATAGCCTCAAACGGAAATTAAAGGCTGAAATCAAGGAACTGGAAGGGAAGCTCAAAGAACGGGAAAAAGAGAGGGATGAAGCAAAGAATATGGTGGAGAATGCCTTGCCCAAGCAGGCCGCAGATGACAACGCCGACCCCGCCTGGCTCAAACCGAAAGATTAAGAAGTGTCTTAGGTTTGAGTTATGAGTTATGAGTTATGAGTTGAAAACGAAGAATTTAAAAATAATTTTTAATTCAAAACTCTTAATTCTAAACTATTTTGTTCCAGTCCACTTGCCTTTGAGTTGGCGGAGGGGAAATTGATGGATGTAAGGGACAAAGGCTAAACTGACTTCTCCTTTTTCTAGAACCTTTCCAAGAATCTCTTCGATCTCTTTTTGCGGGGCAAGCTCATAACCTACCACTTCATTACTTTTCCAATCGAGGATCCAAATTTTCATCATCACTCGAGAGGGATCACCTACGGATTGGATCGCCTTCTGCGCAGCTTCGGATATCAGATCGATTGACTCTTTTAATTCAATCCCTCTTCCTTTCATTGTCTGGCGATGATAGGCCATGATGGCAAAGTAGTCGAATCCTTTATTCAGGGCTTCTTCCAGAGTCTGTGAAAACCAGGCAACACCATTCGAATCGTTCAGAATCGCTTCAAAATAGAGGTTGATCGCAAACTGCAACTTCGGATTCGATTCCTTGGCCGCTGCCACCAGCCGCATGGCCACATCCATCAAATAGCGGTTCTTCCATTTCGCCCAGGTCCAGAATTGTTCTGTATATCCCTTGACGTAATACTTTCCTGAATCCGATTTAAAAGGGTCGACATAGAAGATATCCGGGGTAGGAGAATATCCAAAATCTTTTAAGAAGGCTTTGTTCGCCTCGATGCTGAAATCTTCGTTATGCCGGAAGATCAGATCATCCTGAAATAGAACTCCATCAATGGGGTAACGGCCAAGGTCGCGAAAAAGCCCCTCTAATCGAAGGAGAACCTCGTGATGAAACAGGTTCAACCCCCTTCCCGCCTCCATCTTCTTAGTTTCGAAATTGTATTGTTTTGATCGGTACTCCATCTGCTTTTCAACCCCGTAGGTTGCATAACGCGTTGTCATCCAGGCAAAAAATTGAAGCTCCTGGCGCTGAACGATCTCTACGATCTTGCCTAAAATGTCATCCACAACCGGCGCATGCTCCGTCTTGAAGAAGACCCCCTCTTCATGACGAGTCTTTGCAAATTTATACATCCGGTCGCCTTTGTTCTGAAAGACCCTGAAGATGACTGTGTCCACGCCCGCATCTTTTAATTCCTTGACTCTCTTCTCGACTTCAGCGAAATTCTTTGCATCTAAATATGAAATCTGAGCGCAGACCCGTCTCTTGGCCTTCTTTGTCTCGGACACCACCTCGGTCACCGGTTTCTCCGAGGAAGCTTTCACCTCTTCCTTTTTCGGTGTCTCAGGAACAGGTTTCACTTCCACCACCGTTCCGCCGATCTCCTTCTTCGGTCTGATCTTCTCCCGGGCTACCTTCAAACCCTGCTCCGAATCCTTCACACGGTCTCCGTCAGGATAGGTTTTGAGATAGTATTCAAATTTCTCAATGGCCTCCTCATACTTTTCCATTTTTATAAAGGACCGCCCCATCATATAGTGGGCATAGGAGGCCAGTTTGCTGGTGGGAAAGGACTGGATCAGTTTTGAAAATCCTCCGATGGCTTCCTGATATTTGCCCTTGTGAAAGAGCCCCATCGCGGAATCGTACATCTCTCCCGGACCAGTAGGCTTCTCCTGCCCCTGAGCAAGGGAGAGGGATAAAAAGATTAAGACGATCAAAAACAGTTCGATGATGAACTTCTTCATAAAACCCCCTAATCTTTAGGTTTCATCTTGATATTGAGTGGGTAAATTCCCCTTTTTTAATAGACTCCCTATCATAACTCCACCCAGCCTCCCCTTAAATTAAGGGGAGGTGTGGAGGGGTTAACAAAGAGAATCCACCCGTATGAAGGCCGAAAGAATTTAAAATAGTTTTTCAATCGCTTCTCCAACGGTTCTAACGCCGATCAATTCGATCCCTTTCATCCCTCTGATCTTTTCCTGGTTCGGCGCTGGGAGAAGGATCCGTTTAAATCCTAGCCTTACCGCTTCCTTTAACCTGACTTCTGATTGGCTCACCCCTCTTATCTCGCCTCCCAGCCCCACCTCTCCAAAAACGGCCATTTCAGGATCGATCACTTTATTCCGGAAACTTGATGTAATGGCGGCGATGATACCTAAATCAGCTCCGGGCTCTTCCACTTTCATTCCGCCGGCAATGTTTAAAAAAATATCATGGTTAAACAGGTGTACCCCCAGCCTCTTCTCCATCACGGCGACTAAAAGCGATACCCGCTGGCTATCAATCCCCTGAGCCATGCGCCGTGGAACGCCCAGGTTGGTGGGAACGACCAGCGCCTGGAGTTCAATGAGAATCGGTCTGGACCCTTCGATGCTGGGCATCACCACGGAACCAGAGGCAGGTTGGGTTCGCTCTGAAAGAAAAAACTCCGAAGGGTTGATGACCTCTACCAGTCCGGAATCCTTCATTTCGAAAACGCCAATCTCATTGGTGGAGCCGAAGCGGTTCTTCACCGCCCTCAGTATCCGGAAAGCGTGATTGGCTTCCCCCTCGATATAGAGGACAGTGTCCACCATATGCTCCAGAACCTTCGGCCCTGCGATAAAACCCTCTTTCGTCACGTGGCCAACGAGAAAGATGGGGATGGACAGATGCTTGGCCAGATAAAGCAATCTGCTCGATGCCTCTCTGACCTGACCGATCGACCCCGGCGTTGAAGGAAGGTCAGAGGAATAGATTGTCTGGATGGAATCAATCACCACGGTTGAAGGTTTGAGTGTTTGGATGTCTTGAAGGATCTTCTCCAGAGATGTCTCTGAGACCACGAAGAGATGATCTGAGGAAATCCCCAGGCGGTCTGCCCTCATTTTGGTCTGTTGAAGCGATTCCTCTCCGGAGACATAGAGGACCTTTTTACCCGCAGATGCCAGGTGGCTCATCATCTGAAGAAGGAGAGTTGACTTCCCGATCCCAGGATCGCCTCCGACCAGGATCACCGATCCAAAAACAATCCCTCCTCCCAGAACCCGATCGAATTCTCCGATGCCAACCCGGAATCTGCCTTTCTCCTCGCCAATAATCTCAGTGATGGCTGTTGGAACAGCATGGGTCTCGAAACCGAGAAGGTCTCGTTCGGGAACCTTCTCCTCAACAATCCGTTCCTCCACAAAGGTGTTCCAAGCCTGACATCCAGGACATCTTCCCAGCCATTTCGGAGCCTGATATCCGCAGGACTGACAAACGAATTGGGTCTTTGCTTTGGCCATAAGAGGATCGAGTAAAGTAAACGTTCATCGTTATTGACGCTCGTATCGAAACTCGTCTATCGAAACTTGAGACTCGAACTTCCAATTTCGAGCTTCGGCCTACGATACGAGCATCTTCACCGTCAAACAATATTTTCTTTGATCCTAAAGAAAAGATGTGGGCATTGTAGCAGAAAGGGTTCTGGAGGTCAAAAAATAATGGAAGGACGAATGGATCAAAATCTGAAAAGGGCAGCCCCCCAGGTCAAACCCGCGCCAAACGAACTGACCAGGACGAGATCGCCTTTCCGGATCTGACCGCTTCGGACCGCTTCATCAAAGGCGACTGGAATGGTAGCGGCTGAGGTGTTGCCATACTTATGGACAGTGATGATCACCTTTTGGGTGGGAATTCCCAACTTTTCCGCCACAGCATCCATAATCCGGATATTAGCCTGGTGGGGAATGAACCAATCGATCTCATCGCTCGTGATCCCCTGTTGGGCCATGATCTTTCGGGATGAATCGACCAGGGTGCGGACTGCATGTTTGAAAGTCTCGTTGCCCTGCATCTTCACATACTGAAGCCCTTGATCAAGCATCTCATGAGAGGCAGGAATTCGCGAACCTCCTCCGGGCACATGGATCAGACGCCAGAGGTCGCCATCGGACTCAATATCCATTCCAAGGATCTCTCCGTCATCATTTCCATTTGAATGTCCGAGGACGACCGCACCCGCTCCATCACCAAAAAGGACACAGGTGGAGCGATCCTGGTAATCGATCCGATTTGAGATGATCTCCCCACCCACCACCAGGGCTTTGCCATAGGAACCATCCTGCAAGAACTTCTGGGCCACCGCCAGCCCATAGATAAACCCGGGGCAGGCTGCATTCACATCGAAGGCAACCGCATTCTTCGCACCCAACCGATGCTGGACCATGCAGCCACAGGAGGGGCTGAGCATGTCTGCTGTCGAGGTTCCGATGACGATCAGATCCAACTCGTCAGCAGAAAAGCCTGCCATTTGGAGGGCAGAAGCAGAAGCCAGTGTGGCCAGGTCAGACATGGCCTGGCCTTTCTCAATCATCCGCCGTTCTTTTATCCCTGTTCGGGTCGTAATCCATTCATCACTCGTGTTGATGATCTTTTCAAAATAGGAATTCGGAACAACCCGTTCCGGGGAACAGGACCCCGTCCCTTTAATGGCGATTTTTTTCAACAACGTATTTCCTCCTGAAACCTTTTCCCCACCCCATTGTAGGTTTTTACTTATATCCCATTTCCTTCAAATTTGCCAGAACCCGCAAAAACATTCTCAACGCCGGGTATGCCTTTTGAAAAACTCCCATATCGCCTCATTGGCATCTATGTCTCTGCTCGTCCTTCCGATCACCCACACGGGCAGGTATTGATCTCCACCAGGCCAGGTATGCCCTCCTCCTTCAATGGTGTAGAGAAGAACTTCTGTCTCCTGGTTACACGGACCATAAATTTCCCGTCGGACCCGCGTACCGTCTTTTGGGTCCCGGTCCGGCTCAGAGGTGATCTGGGGCGATGAAGGACACTGGTTCTTTGTTGTCCAGAACTTTATGGACTCCGAAACGGATAGAACCCTTCCAAACTTGCGTCCCTTCCTGAATCCGATCTCCCCTCCCTCCCAGGGCACAAGAGGATCCTCTGTACCCGGCATCATCAATACTGAAACAGGCTTCTTCAGAGCACAGGAGAAGGGAAGGTGCTGTGGTAACTGGATGGCCACCACCCCGATCGCCGCGATTCGATCGGAGAGTTCACAGGCCAGTCGTTGTGAAAACTGTCCGCCATTGGAAATCCCTGCCGCATAGATTCGAGTCGTATCAATATTGAAAGTTCTGATGAGGTGGTCAATCAGGGCGGATAGGAAGCCGACATCATCAATATTTTCCCGATGGGCACGATAAACCTGAAGGCCCCTGCCATCGTTCCAGTGCTTCTCAATCCCATCCGGATAGAGGACAATGAAGCCCTCTCTGTCCGCAATGCGATTAAATCCTTCGAGAGTCAGCTTCTCCATCCCCTCCCCCGTTCCTCCGCCTCCATGAAAGAGGAAGACCACTGGAAGGGACTTGGAGGGTTCATAGGAAGCAGGGAGGTAGAGGTGGTAGGTCCGCTCCAACCCTCCCACTGTAATGGAACTTCTACGGGAATGTTGAGCAGAAGAGAACTCCGGATGACTCAATGAAAGGAGAACAAACCCAACGAGACTCAGTAACAAGAAACAAAAGGATCTCGTCTTTCTTTGATTCAATCTAACGTCCTCGTTTTTTTCTAAATCTCTTTGATCGCAACATTGCCAGGCGACTTTTCGATAGCCTCCGAGAGATTTTTCATTGACTCCGAAAGTCTTTCTGATGGATCGGACTGAAAAACAGCATCATAGGTGAGTCCCCGGTGTTCATAGGCATCGAGGACCTCTTTTACCCTCAGGTGTTCAATCGTCCGCCCGGGTTGGAAGGCAATTTCGTGTTTGGCTCCTCCAGTTGTTTCAACGACCAGTCCGACGTCAATTAATTCATACAGGAGTTGCCGCACTAACCGAACCGGGATCTCTAATTGTACTGCAATCTTTTCCACGCTTAATGCTGTTTCTCCACGGGAAAATTTTTGGGTCAAGAGGTGAAAGATCTTGAGAGCGAACCACTTCTTTGAAGAGATGCTGATGCGGGAATAATCCGGTTGAAACCCGTATGTTTCATAATGCTCGTTGGCATGGGACACTTCTGCCCCGAACAGGACGATCATCCAGCTCATTTGAAGCATCGCCAGGAAAAGAGGCAGGGCCGCAAAACTGCCGTAAATGGCTCCGTAACCTGCGGCTCCGATCTGGAACTTAATATATAACCACTGGACGACTTGCGTAATTGTCCCCGCGAAGATTCCTCCTACGATCGCTGACCTGAGGGGAATTCGTGTATTGGGCACCACCAGGTAGACCATGGTTAACAGAATCCAGGTGGAAACGTAAGGCAACAGATTCAACAGGAAGAAGATCACTGAGCTGAACACTCCCAGAAAGGCAATTTTTTGAACGATCACCTTCACCTGGCTGGCCACGAGCACGGTCGCACTGCTGGAGATGATCATGAGAACCGGAGCGAAGACCATGATGGCAATATAATCGCTAAATTTTCTTACGAGGGTTCTTGCCTTTTTTACCTCCCAGATTTCATTGAGCGATTCCTCAATTTTCCCCAAAATGGAGATCACGGTCCAGAAGAGTAAGATCACGCCAACACCGGCGATGATTCCTCCTTTGGCCTGATTAAGAAGGTTGTGGGAGAAGGTAATAATCTGGTTTGTGATGTCCGCTTGCCAGTTTGCTTTTTCCGCCATCTGAAGAATCTGTTTTTCGATCATTTTTTCAAGACCGAAACCCTTGGAGATGGCAAAGGCCACGGCAACGACGGGAACGACATTGAGCAGAGAAAAATAGGTTAAGACCGAGGCCGTCTTTTGACAGTGGTCCCTAAAAAATCCCTGGGCTGCCAAAAGGATAATGCGCAGGTATTTAACGAAAAAGGCTTTGAGGGGGTCCAACTCTTTTAACCGGATTTCCCAGATGCCGATATTGATAAAATGGATGATCTTTGAAATCATTGCCTTCTCCCTTTCCATCCCCTTTTTGTTCACACTCCCTTCAGGTCGGAGGTGCACTGAGGGCAACGGGTGGCTTTGATGGGAATAGAGCTGAAACAGTAGATACACTCCTTGGTCGCTGGGGCAGGAGGCGGAGTCGCTTCCTGACGCCTCAATCGATTGATCGTCCGAACCAGAATAAAGACGGAAAAAGCAACGATGATAAAACTGATGATGGTGTTTATAAACACTCCGAAGTTGAGGGTCACGGCCCCTGCTGTTTTCGCCGCAGCCACTGAGGCGTAAGGCCCGGCCACCTTGCCCTCTTTGAGGACAACAAAGATGTTCGAGAAATCAACATTCCCCAGAAGCAGACCAATGGGGGGCATGATCACATCCTGAACGAGTGAATTTACGATCGTGCCAAAGGCCGCACCAATGATGATTCCGACCGCCATGTCCAACACATTCCCCTTCATCGCAAATTCCTTGAACTCTTTCAGCATCTTAAAACCTCCTTTCCGAACTTGTTTAAATTGACTTTTTGGAATAATGGTTCTTCCGGCTTTTTTGTTGGGATATCCTCTTTGAAACCCCTCCACACCTCCCAATCTAACGCCCCCATCCATCTTCCCCCCTCTTAAAATAAGAGGGGGAAGGGGGAGTTAAAAGGGGAGGCCGAAGAAGTTAAAAAAAATGTTAACCGCTCAATACCCGGAGGAACACTATTGTGAACGACTTTGAAAAGTAGTCATTGCGAGGAGCGAAGCGACGTGGCAATCTCATGGGATTGCTTCACTTCGTTCGCAATGACACATGATGGATGTCAATTTATTAAAGTCGTTTACTATAATTATTTCAGCTTAAAATCAACGCGGCTGTCTTTCAGTTTTTCTTTCTTTTCCGGCGCCAGGGATTTAGGCTCGAGGATGAACACCCTCTCCGGTTCCACCTGTTGTGATTTTAAGATGGCTTCTTTGACCTTCATGGCTCGCTGGGAAGCAAGGTTTCTCAGATCCCCTTCCTTGACTTCGATATGAGTCAGGATCAATTTTTCCATTTCAGGTCCAGGGATATCCTTGGCAATGCCCAAGACATTTCTCGGTTTTGGGAATTTCTCTTCTTTGTAGGCCAATTTGAGATATTGATCGTATTCCTGCTTTTCAATGTTCACTTCATCCACAGGTATGGCCGGTTGTCCCTTTTTCAACATTTCATTCAATTTCTGGGCCTTCAGTTTTTTATTGAAGAGATACTGCTTTAACCCCTCTCTGTCTTTTTCTACATCCACATGACCCTCGATATCCATCTTGATGGAGGGTCTATCATGGAGCGCCTTCACAATCGCCTCAAGTTTCTTGGCATTCGATTCCGCAACTGCGAAACTTCCGTATTCAAACTCGACATAACTGAGTTCTTCTCCTCCTCCGATGATCGCTCCGAGAAGTGAAAAAGGTGAAGTCGCTGCCTTAGCAATCAGATTGACGAGGATCTTCAGGATGATTCCCCATACGCTGAATTTAGGATCATCCAGAGTTCCTGAAACAGGGATATCTAACTTGATCTCTCCTTTCCTGTCCTTCAGAAGGGCAATGGCAAGCTTGACAGGCAATTTGGTCGCTTGAGGGCTTTCGACTTTATCTCCCAGGGTAAATTGGTCCAGGAAGATATAATTCTTGGAGTCAAGCTTCTTCTTGACGATCAGATATTGTAGATCAAAAGAAAGTTTGCCCTTCTCGATGGTATATCCAACATATTTCCCGGAATAAGGGGTCATCGGACTGAGGTCCATATCTTTAAACCGGACTTTTAAATCGACGTGCAGGTCCTCTTTCAAAGGATTGATCTTGCCTGTGATCTCAAGGGGAGCATAGTCATTCAGTTTTCCGCGGAGCTCCATATCGGCCAGCGTCGTCTCTTCGGAAGAAAGCCCGGACACCCTTCCTCCGATCTCAGTCAGTTTCACAGAATATTCCGGCTTCAGGGATTGGTCTGAGAAGTCAACTCTTCCTCCCTGCAGGGTGACCGTTCCGATCTTGATATTTTGAGGTGACTCTTTTTCTTTCGGCGCAGAGGGCGCTTTCTCCTGGGTCGGAGGGGCAGCCTTCTCCTGGCTTGCAGGCGGATCTGTTTCTTTCTTTGGCTCCTCTTTGACCATCATCTCCTGAAGGTTCAGGGATCCATTCGGATGGATGGCCAGACGGGTATAGAAATTGGTCAGGGCGATCCCCTTGACATCAACCAGGAGAGGATTCATCCCAACGTTCAGATCTTCAAAAGAGAGGGATTCCCATTTCAGGAAGTCTTCGGCATTCTGCTTATCAATCGATGCAAAATGAGTTAAAGAGGCTTCGCCCCGGTAGGTGGTTTTCAATTCTTTGTTTTCTGACATCCCCAGGGAAAGGTTGCCAGCCGTTGAAAAGGCCCCACTCGTTAAGGTGATTTTTATCTTATCGGTAAAATAAGACTGGAAGGGCCCAATGTCTAAACCTTTTAAATTCATCTTCAAATCTGCTGCCATGGGATCGATACCGAATACTCCGGTCATGGAAAAGGTTCCCTTCTTGTTCAACAGAAGGTCAAGGGAAAGTTTGCCCTTGCTATTTTTGGCAGTAGAAAGATTCTCTCCAAGCAGTTTAAAGTCATCTACCGTCATCGTCACAGGTTCAACAGGTGTTTGATCCTCTACTCGAATCGCATAACCATCGACCGATAAATTTTTTAAAGAGACAATCCATGGTTTTTCAGGACCCTTTGTTTTGTCTTCCGCCGGTTTTTCCTGGGTTACGGATGGGGAGGCCGACGATGGAGGGGGAGGAAAGAGCTTGAGGACATTCAAATCGCCATTTTTAAAACGTTTGACGGAGAAGTCCCCTTTCTGTGTCGAGATTCTCCCGACTTTCACCTCTCTCTTATTAAGATCAACGTCGGTCTCTCTGACGGAAAAGTTGGGAATCCTGGCAAAGTCTTCATTCTCTTCCGCTTTCTTAAGTCGAAGGAAATTGAGGATAAAAGTGAGCCCCGACAGGAGGACCTCCGGCTCTTTTTCACCTGCTGCATATTTGTAGCGTGTAGAAAAATCGATACGACCCTCTTCAATATCAAAGAGAATGCTATCCCGATAATAAGGCGCATATTTCTTTAATGGAATCGATTTGACTTCCAACATCCCTCCTGCACCAAGAGGATCCATCGAAAATTCACCTTCGAGCTTAATACTCTCTTTGGCCTCGGTTTGAACGGAAAGTGCATACGCCGCTTTTTTCTCCTTACCATTACTGAAATGATCCACCTTTAACTCAATCGGATTCAAGATCGTTTTAAAAGTTGGATTTCTGGAAAGATCGGAGAACGTGACCTTGCCTCCTGTAAGTTGTATCTCATCGATATCTAAGGCCAAGGGGGGCGATGCTTCACTTTTTTGGGGCGCGGGTTTGGTCTCGCTTTTTTCAGGTAAGAGAATCTGAAGATTGACGACTCCCTTCTCATCGCGCTTTACTTCAAGTTCAGGGGACTGGATGGAAATCTTTGACAGGTGAACGATCTGTCGGAGAGGCTCGGTTGGCGCAATGTCGACCTCGAGCAGTGGAAGTCTGAAGATAGGATTCTTTCTGCTATCATCAAGAGCCACTTTTTTTAAGGAGACATTCCCTGTCACGGTCAGGGAGGGTTGCTTGTCCCGGGGTTGAATATACGAGGCTTTTATCTGGACACTCAAAAGAGCAGAGGTGAGCTCAAAATTTAATTTCATCGGGGAGTAAGCAAGATAATAAGGAATATCCAGATCGCTGATATTGATGTTAAAAGTGGTTTCAAGCGTCTCCCCAAAAGGTTTGGTATTTCCTTCAAGTTTATAAGGTGTTTCATTAACTTTAGCTGAAAAATTGGGCTGAACGAAGATATCAACGTGGGAGGGAATATTGGATACGAAGGGAACCCCGATGTTCAGCTCTCTCACCGTATGTTTGGTCTGTTTGGGGTCATCCGAAAAATCAATGCTCCCATTGATGAGCTGAATATTATTCAAAGAGAACCTGAAGGGTTTTCCTTTTTCCGCAGGTGGGGCTTCTTTTCCCTTTTTTTCAATCAAATCGGAGAAATTAAAGGTCAGGTCGGGTTGACGGCTAATTTTTATATAAGGGTTTGTCAACCGGATTTCTTTTAAAACCAGAGCCAACTTCAAGACAGAGAGGCTCTCGAGATTGACGAAAAGCTCATCAAACGACACAAAGGTTTCCGAACTGCCACGCTCCTTAATCAGAAATCCTCTCACCGATAAGGAAAGCGTATAGGGATTCAACTTAATTTGTGTGATCGTTACTTCTCGCTTCAGGGTTTCCGAAAGTTTCTTAACCAAAACAGATTTTAAGATGGGGGGGATGACAAAAAACCCAACGAGGGTAAACACGACAAAGAAAATCACGAGGCCGATGACGACCTGCTTAAGATGCGGCCTCAGTTTATTTTGATAGATCTGCATGAATTTCCCCATCACATGCCCCCCCTTTTTTGACTCCATCCTTGTCTATCTATTTCGACTTCTTTTTCTGAAACAGCTTTTTTTCGATCTCTCCCGTTAAATCCGGAACGACTCGCTTGATCATCCCTTCCGTATCAACGGTAACATCCGGCTTTTCAGTTGTCCCCTTTATTTTTAGGGGAAGGATGGTCCATCCTTGATCATCGGTCATGAATTTCATCCGAGCCAAATTAGAGGAAAGGTTTTTACTAAGCTCAGGGGCCAGCTTAAGTTCGGCGGGGATATCCAATTTCTGGTCAAAACCCATGTTTCCTTTTGGGGAAAGCCTAAAAAGGGCCGACCGGATAAATCCATCCAAAAATATTTTTGCCTCTTTAATGTCAAAACGGAATGAGCCTTCATCCACGCTGGGGTTTTTCAGCGCTTGAATGCCGGTCAGGGACGAAATTGTCTCGAAAATTTGCGAGCCTTTGATGACCCCTTTGCCGAGTTTGAGATCCGCATCTCCCTTCAAGGTTTCCTGAACTCGAGCGCTATTAAAATTGAATTTTCCACCTAAATTTCCTTCGGTATTGTAAACATCCCCTCCTGAAAACTGAAGTCCCAGAGGTTCTATTTTAACCATTCCATTCACATACTGATAATTCACGCTCAGATTTTTAATGAGATACCCCTGATATTTCGCCACATCGACCTTCACCTGTCCGGAAGCTTTCAGCTTCTGTTCTGTCCCGCTTTCAGCCTGTCGAGCACCCTTTCCTTTTGGAGTCTCCGGCTTTTTCGAAACGGTTTTTGGGGGAGCCTTTTCTTCCCCACCGATGCCCATCCATTTCTGGAGATCCAGTTCTTTTGAATAGAGATTGGCTGTCACCTCAGGATTCTTGAGATAATCTTTTACCGTTGCCGTAAGATCAATGCTATCTTTTCCAAGCGCTGTCTTCAGATTTGCCCTAATGGTTTGTTCATCCATCTCGATCTTACCATTAGTGATGATCTCTACTCCCTTGAGAACCGTTTTAATGTCCTTTACCGAAATCTGGCCGGATGTCATCCGCGGGGTTCCATCCTGCCCGACCGAACCCGTAAACACCATATCCAGAGCAGCAGAAACATCGGGTATGGTTTTTCCTTCATCCACAAACTTGAACTGAAAATCTTTAATAAAGATACGATCCGTCACAATAGAGACAGGGAGACCCTGGCTTCCCGGTTGAGCAGGCTGGGAAGGTTTTTGGGAAAACCGATCGGTGATACTGCTGAAGTTAAACTTCCCCTGCCTATCCATTACAATCGTCACAAATGGGGCAATCAATTCGATCTTGCTGATCACGACCTGTTTCTTGAGAAGTGGTAATAGGCGATAGGAGAGGACAAACTCTTTCATCTTCAGGAAATCCCTCTGTCCGTCCACCTCTTTGACGCTCAACCCTTTGGCTACCACTCCTTTGAAGAGGGAGACGTTGACGTCCTCTAAATTGACCTTCCTCCCCGTGAGAGCTTCGGCCTGCGGAAGAATCATCGCTTTCAGCCTATCTCCGGAGAGGTAGCTCTTAACGAGGATATTGAGACCGATGAAAAGGATGAGAATAATTCCGAGAATAACGATTCCTATTTTCATCCATTTTTTCATGACGATCCTCCTTTTTGAAACATCATCTTTTTTCTTCTACTTTCCAAACACCTCTTTGAGCAGATCGGTGGTTCGAGCGGCAGGATTGGTGCGAATCTTCTTTTCCTCCCCGCCGAGCACGTGGAACAATCCGTTGAGTGCCTTACTGACCACATATTGGTCGATATCGAAGCTCTCTTTTTTAACAAACGGGATAGCCTCATATCGCCCTACCAACTCCTTGTACTGGCGGGTAACGCCCACCTCGTTCATCGTTTTGTCAACGATGGGCTTGAACACTACGGTCAGCTTATCGGTGGTCTTTCCTTGAAAATACTCTGTGACTGCTGTCTCGTGCCCGGAAAAGATTTTTCTCACATCCTCGAAGGTCATCTCACCAATCGCATCCCAAAAGATCTGTTTGGCAAAGGGGGCAGCTTTCTCAGCTGAGCGGTTCATACTCAGGACGAACTCATCTACCTGCGGACCGTAACCTACAGTTCTTAAACCCTTTTCCAGGGTCCGGAGTTTCTCGGGCATCAGGATCTTGATCGCCTGGTTGAGAAAAAACCCATCTGTTTTACCAGTAAAGGTCACTGTGTTTTCTGTCCCTACTTTTAATGCCTCTTTTAACCCCTCACCGATTTTTGCATCGCTGAGCCCTTTCTGCCCGCCTACCCCGATCCCTTTCAATAACCGATCGAACTGAGCTGAAGCGGGTTGTGATATTAACAGTACGACTATCATGATTGGAATGATTCGAGCGATCATGGTTTGACTCCTTTCGGAAGGAAGCTTCACTCGAAATTCTATTGAACTTTTGTTAAGAAATCAATTTAAAAATTTGGGCAAAACCTGATGGATAGCTAAAAAAGAACTTTTATGATATGAGTCTTTCTATGGAGAGAGAAAATAAAGAACTTCTTGTCAAGGGGGCTTTAATTTATGGGATTCTATTGGACGAGAAGATGGTGGAGGTTTTCGACCTTTATCTCAGAGAGCTCCTCAAATGGAATCAAAAAATCAATCTCACATCCATTCGCACGGAAAAGGGGATCATCCTGAAACATTTCCTCGATTCACTGTCAGTCGTTCCTCATTTTCCTTCAATCTCCACCCTCCTCGACATCGGCTCAGGAGCTGGCTTTCCTGGAATCCCTTTGAAAATGATCCGACCTTCTCTCGAGGTCACCTTGATCGATTCCGTTCGTAAAAAAATCGATTTCCAGAGACACATCATCCGGACACTTGGGCTAACAGGGATCACTGCAATTCATGGCCGTATTCAGGATAAAGAATTTTTAAAAACGATGCAGAACCAATTCGAAGCCGTCATCTCAAGGGCATTCGCCGATCTAAAAACCTTTCTACCCCTTGCCCGTCCTTTCCTGAAGCAAGGAGGATTCATCATAGCGATGAGGGGAAAAGGGGATGAAGAGGAATGGCAATCTCATCTCCCAACAGAAGGAATCGGATGCCGGTTGGTAAAAACCGCCACCTTTTCCCTCCCTTTCAGTTCTGACCAGCGATCCATTCTTCTCTTCGAGAAGGTGTAACTTTAGCCTTTTCCTCGTTACACTTTTTATGCTATAAAGAGTTAAAATTGGGATACTGGAAAAATGGAATAATCGACAAGTAGAAGGTTTAGGTTAAGGCTAAGGATAAGGTTAAGAAAATCTCGATCTTAACCTAAACCTTAACCTCAAAGTGTTCAATCCATTATTCCACTATTCCACCATTCCATAGGTTTCTATGATGGCCAGGGTGATCTGCATTGTCAATCAGAAAGGAGGGGTGGGGAAAACGACCACCGCAGTCAATCTCTCCGCCTCCATTGCAGTGGCGGAGAAGAAAGTGTTGCTCATTGATATTGATCCTCAGGGCAACTCAACGAGCGGAATCGGCTTCCCAAAAGAAGAATCCAACGGGACGATTTATCAGGCCTTGCTCCGGGGCTCGGGACTTAAAGATATGATTCAAAAAACCTCCCTTGCCCATCTCGATGTCGTCACCTCCAATACTGATCTGATCGGTGCTGAGGTGGAGCTCCTCCAGGAGAAGAACCGAGAGAGAAGGCTGGAGCAATTAATTAAAGAAGTAGAATTAGACTATGAGTATATCTTCATCGACTGTCCTCCCTCCCTCGGGCTTTTGACGATCAACTCCCTGACAGCCGCCCACTCTGTCCTCATCCCTTTGCAATGTGAATATTACGCCCTTGAAGGTCTGGGGCAATTGCTCAAAACGATCCGTCTGATCAAACAATCTCTCAACCCGAGATTGGAAATTGAAGGAATTCTCCTCACCATGTTCGATGTCCGCAACAACCTCTCCCATCAGGTGGCCGATGAGGTGAAAAGCCACTTTAAGGATAAGGTGTTCAAGACGATCATCCCGCGTAACATCCGCCTGAGCGAGGCCCCGAGCCATGGGAAACCCGCTCTCCTTTACGATATTCATTCAAAAGGTGCTGAAAGCTATTTAACCCTGGCCAAAGAAATCATGGGAAATGGAGAAAGGAATGGCAACTAAGAGAATGGCTTTAGGGAAAGGTCTTGGAGCGCTCATCCCGGAGGTTGAGGAAGCCGACGAGAGGAAGCTCTTTTACTGCGGGATCGAAGAGATCCACCCCCGTCGGTCTCAGCCCAGGAAACATTTCGATGAATCAAACCTCCAGGAGCTGGCTGAAACCATCAAGGAGAAAGGAATCCTCCAGCCCCTGACCGTGAGAAGGATCGAGGGAGGTTATGAACTTCTCGCAGGAGAGCGACGCTGGCGGGCTGCCCAGAAAGCCGGTTTAATGGAAGTCCCTGTGATCCTGAGAGAGGCCGATGATAGGGAAGCTTTAGAAATCTCTCTTATTGAGAACCTTCAGAGGGAAGACCTCAACCCGATTGAAGAGGCTGAAGGTTACAGGAACCTGATTGAAACTTTCAGCATCAGCCAGGAAGAAGCAAGTAAGCGGGTGGGAAAGGATCGGACAACTATTACTAATGCCCTCCGTCTTCTCAGCCTTTCCTCTGAAATCAAAAACCACCTCATCCAGAACCGGATCACTGCAGGTCATGCAAGGGCGCTCCTCAGTCTGGAGAGCAAGGAGAAACAGAAAGAACTCTGTAACCTGATCATCCAGAAAGGTCTCTCGGTAAGAGAGGCAGAAGCATGGGCAAAACGGTGGTCAGTAAAACCGAAAAAAAAGATGGGACCAGCGGGGAAGAGGGAGGAGCTGCAGAGCCAGCTTCAGAGCCTTCAGGATTCGCTCAGGCGACATCTGGGAACAAAAGTTCGGATTCAGGCCAAAGGGAAAAAAGGGAAGATCGAAATCGAATACTACTCCCTCGAGGAATTGGAAAGAATTATTGAGACAATCATAGGAAAATGAAAGAACATAGGGAATTTCAAATTTCAAAATCCAAATTTCAAATGAATGTCAAATACCAAATGTTGAAAATTCCGGCTTTCTATAATTGACATTTTATCATTTAGATTTCATTTGAGCTTTGAACTTTGTCATTTGAAATTATCCATTAAGGGTTGAAAGGAGCCAACCATGTCAGGAAAATCCATCTTTACCAAAAGCGGAATGGGTACTTCTTCTACCCCGGAAGAGATCAGCGCTTTTCTTGGAAAAGAGACCCTGTTTGAGGGAAAGATGACGTTTCGCGGGGTCTTCCGCCTTGATGGAAAATTTGAAGGGGAGATTTTCGAAAGCGGCACCCTGATCGTGGGTGAGTCCGCACAGATTAAAGGAAAGATCGGCGTGAACATCATTATCATCAACGGCCAGGTAGAGGGAGAGCTCCATGCCAGTGAGCGGACTGAGATCCATTCAACAGGCAAATTCTCTGGAACCCTCATCACTCCTTCGCTCATCATCAATGAAGGTGGAACCCTAAATGGTCATTGCCAGATGGAGAGGGGAACCGTACGGGAAGAAGATCTTGATTCAACCGCATCAAATATCGATCGCTCTCTTTCTATTTCTTAATTATTTCAAATGATTATCGTATCGCGCCCTTGATCACCAAAATCAGTTTACAGAGCCCGATTTTTGTTAAAAAATAATTGACAACTATTTTGAGGTGTGTTAAGAAATTCACATTTTGTAGTCCCCCGATGTCCCAGAATCGAAAACCAGAAAAATTCATGAAAGAGTGGTTCAGATATGGCGGCATCGGTGTGGAAATGCTCGCTTCGGTTCTGATCGGCGCCTTCGGAGGGTATGGTCTGGACTACCTCCTTGACACCCGTCCCTGGTTGATGATTGTGGGGTTTATCTTTGGGTCGGCAGCCGGTTTTCGAAGCATCTTCCGGTTAATCAATCAGGATAAAGAGAATAAGGATTGAGATGAATCCATATTTTTGGGGAACAACGGTGGGAGTTGGATTAGCTCTGCTCAATTTCTTAGCCTCTACTTTCCTCTCTTCGAAAGCGATCTACCGTTCCAAGCTGACTTCTGTTGTCATTGCCCTCGGGGGGTTTATCGCAAGACTCGGGGCACTGAGCCTCATCTTTTACGGGTTGACCGGGGTGAAGGAGATCCATTTCCAAACAGCCCTTCTCTCCTTCGTCCTCTGCTTCACCGTTTTTCTCGTCATTAAGACGATGCGGTTTTATCGAAAGCTGGGTTCGATCCCATGGAAGCAAATCGGGAGGTAAGGATTCGAATATGGAAAAGATAGACTTATTGGAACACCTCCAGCCCCATATCTATATTCCTCTTAAGATTGGGAACATCGACATCTCCATCACCAATGCGGTGATTATGATGTGGATTGCCTGTATTCTGGTTTTTCTCACCCTCTTCCTGGCAGGAAGGGCCGGAAGATTGGTCCCAAAGGGATTGCAGAATCTGATGGAATCGATCGTGAGCTATCTGAGGACCAATCTCATTTATGAAACCATCGGTGAAAAAGGCATGGCCTGGTTTCCTTTCATCGCCACCCTTTTCTTCTTTATCCTCTTCTGTAATCTCCTTGGACTTATTCCAAAGGGATTCACGGCCACCTCCAACATCAATGTGACCGCCTCTTTGGCGATCGTCGTCTTTCTCTGCACGCAGGGGGCAGGAATCTATAAACACGGGCCCTTCGGTTACCTGAAGAAGTTCATCCCCAAGGGGGTTCCCCTCTGGATCATCCCCCTGATGCTCCCCATTGAGATCATCAGCCAGTTTGCCAAACCGTTTTCTCTCGCTGTCCGGCTCTTTGCCAATATGACCGCGGGTCACCTGGTCATCCTGGTTTTTCTTTCAATGATCATCATGTTTAAGAGCGTCATCGTCACTCCCCTTCCGCTGGCAATGGCCGTGGTGATGATGGCTTTCGAGATCTTTGTCGCTTTGATTCAGGCATTTATCTTTTCGATTCTGGCCTCGATGTATATTGCTGAGGCAGTTCATGCGGAACATTAATTCGAACGGAGAGCGTGGCGAAACCGCCACGTTCCGTATTTCAATTTTCAGATTCTAAAAAAGGAGGTTGCAAATGGATCCTGTCGGTTTTGCTTATTTGGGTGGAGGTTTGAGCATTGGCTTGGGAGCCCTCGGAACAGGGGTCGGCATGGGAATCATGGTTGGGAAAACGGTTGAGGGAATGGCCCGCCAGCCAGAGGTCTCAGGATTGCTTCGAACGACCATGATCATCGGTATCGCATTTATCGAAGCACTTGCCCTGTATGCCTTGGTTATCAGCTTCTTGCTGATTTTTAAATAACGATATTTATTTAATTAAATCGCCCCTCACCCCATCCCTCTCCTCAGTGGCACAGGCGTGACGCCTGTGGCCACAAGAAAGGGAAGAGTGAGGGAGAAAAGAAGGAGCAGACCATGTTTAAGGCAGAACCCGGATTGATCATCTGGACGCTCATCTCGTTCTTTCTCCTCCTCGTTCTTCTGGCCAAATTGGCCTATCCACAAATCCTTAAGGGATTGAAGAAGAGAGAAGAGACGATTCAACAGCAACTGGAAGAAGCCAGAAAAACCAAGCAGGAGGCAACTGCTCTTCTGGATGATTACAAACGCCAGCTTTCCGAGGCCCGTTCAGAGGCCCAGAAGATTATGAACGAGGGTAAGGAACTGGGCGAAAACATGCGGAAGGAGATCGTCCAGAAGGCCCAGCAGGAATCGAATCAGATCGTCAAGAGGGCCCAGGAGGAGATCGGACTCCAGAAGCAGAAGGCCATCCTTGAAATCCAGGAGAAGATTGCTGACCTCTCCATTATGGCCGCTTCAAAGGTCATCAACAAGTCGCTCAACACCGAAGACCATCGCCGCCTCGTGGAAGAGTACGTCTCAAAGGTAGGTGATCTCTATGGGAAGTGATCCGGTGGTGAAAGGCTACGCTGAAGCTCTCTTCCAGGTGGTGCAGGCTGAGGAGGTTCTGGATCGGGTCGAAGAGGAATTGACCCGGCTCAAAAATGCACTTGAAACGAATCCGGAAGTGAAAGAATTCCTGAGCAACCTCCAGATCTCTCCCGAAGGAAAGAAGAGCGCCCTGTCTCAGATATTCGGAGAGAAGGTCTCCACAATTACCCTCAACTGGCTCAATCTGGTGATTGACCAGGGTAGGCAGAGGAAACTCCCCAATATCATTGAGACGTTCTTCACGCTTGCCCAGGAATCTCGTGAAAAGGTCACTGCAGAAGTGATCACGTCCGTTCCTCTCACCGAGGATCTCGTCCAGCGCCTCGAAAAGGAGCTTTCAAAGGCATCGAAAAAGCAGGTCTTCCTCAAACCCATGATTGATGAATCGATCCTGGGAGGGGTGATCGTCAAGATCGAAAATAAGATCATTGATGGCAGCGTCAAACATCGTCTCGAAGAGATTAAACAGGAGATGGTGAAAACCTATTAAGGGGTGACAAAGTGGAACTGAAGATCAAACCCGAAGAGATATCCAGCATCCTGAAACGCCATATCGAACAGTATCAGGTAAAGATGGAAGCCGAGGAGGTCGGAGAGGTCATTGAGGCCGGAGATGGAATCGCCCGGATCAAAGGCCTTCCGAGTTGCATGGCTTCTGAGATGCTCGAATTCCCAAAAGGGATTTATGGAATGGCTCTCAACCTCGATGAGGACAATATCGGCGCCATGATCCTGGGAGATTACACCCAGATCGAGCAGGGCGACGCTGTGAAACGCACGGGCAAGGTTCTCTCCATTCCCGTGGGAGATGCATTGATTGGAAGGATCGTCAATGCCGTAGGACAGCCCATCGATGGGAAAGGACCGATACATATCGAGAAGTATCGTTTGATCGAGGGGACAACGCCCAACGTCGTAGAGCGGCAACCCGTGAAGGAGCCCCTCCAGACCGGACTCAAATGCATCGACTCCATGATCCCCATAGGAAGGGGACAGCGGGAATTGATCATCGGTGACCGGCAGACCGGCAAGACGGCCATCGCTGTGGATACCATCCTCAACCAGAAGGGCGGCGATGTCATCTGCATCTATGTGGCCATCGGGCAGAAACAGTCCACCGTGGCATCCGTGGTCAACACCCTTCAGGAATATGGAGCCATGGAGTATACCATCGTCGTTTCGGCCACGGCGAGTGACCCCGCTCCCATGCAGTACATCGCTCCCTATGCAGGATGTGCCATGGGTGAAGAATTCAGAGATACCAAGCGTCATGCTCTCGTCATCTATGATGACCTCTGGAAACATGCCGTCGCTTATCGGCAGGTTTCGCTTCTGCTGAGAAGACCACCTGGCCGTGAGGCATTCCCGGGCGACATCTTCAACCTTCACTCCAGGCTTCTTGAAAGGGCTGCAAAATTGAATGATGAACTCGGTGGCGGGTCTCTTACGGCGCTCCCTATTGTGGAGACGCAGGCAGGCGACTATTCAGCTTATATTCCGACTAATGTCATTTCAATCACTGACGGCCAGATCTATCTGGAAGGCGACCTCTTCTATGCCGGAGTTCGTCCGGCTGTGTCCGTCGGTCTTTCGGTTTCGCGTGTGGGTGGAAACGCCCAGATCAAGGCCATGAAGAAGGTGGCAGGGATGCTCCGCCTCGACCTGGCCCAATACCGCGAGCTGGTCACCTTTGCCAAATTCGGCTCCGAACTGGACAAGGCCACACAGGCCCAGATCACCCGCGGAGAACGTCTGGTGGAAGTTTTAAAACAACCCCAGTATAACCCGATGCCCGTTGAGAATCAGATCATGATCATCTTCGTCGGAGAGAATGGTTATCTCGACGATCTCCCGATGGACAGGATCAAGGATTTTGAGGCTGGATTCTATCCCTTTGTGCGGGAGAAATATCCGCAGGTTCCCAAAGGGATTCGGGAAAAGAAAGAACTTTCCGAGGAGCTTGTAAAACTTCTCCATCAAGCAGCTCAGGAATATAAGAAGAACTTTGTAACCACTTAAAAGCTGGAATGGTGGAATCATGGATTGAACATTTTGAGGTTAAGGTTTAGGTTAAGGTCGAGATTTTCTTAACCTTAGCCTTAACCTTAATCTTCTATTTGTCGATTATTCCATTCTTCCATCGGGGTTTTAAGCAGATGCCCGGAACCAAAGAGATCAGACGTAGAATAAGAAGTGTCATCAGCATCCAGCAGATCACCCGTGCCATGGAAATGATCGCTGTCTCACGGCTCAAGCGGGCTGAAGATCGCCTCCGTTCCGCCAGGCCTTATGCCGAGAAGATCCGGGAGCTGATGGAAAGTCTGGCTCCCTGTCTCCCCCGCGTCGATCATCCTCTCTTAGTGAAACGAGAGGTTAAAAAGGTTGCTCTCACCCTCATCACCTCGGATAAGGGCTTATGCGGTGGGTACAATACGAATGCCCTATCACAGGCGACAAAGTTTATCGATGCGCATTCGGATAAAGAGATTCGACTGATTCTGGTTGGAAGAAAAGGCTTCGACTTCTTCAGGAGAAAAGGCTATCCCATTGACCACAGCCTGCTTCAACTCTCAAAGGAGATTTCCCTTCAGGAAGTCAAAGGGGTTTCAGGAACGATCATTAAGGGATTTGAAGAGGCCCTTTACGATGAGGTTCACCTGATTTATACGCACTTTCAGTCTCCAATGGTGACACGGCCAACGCTGATGAAACTTCTCCCCCTTGAAAGCACCGAGGTTTTGAAAAAAGGGGCTGGAGTGTCAGGGGAACCGATCTTCGAACCGTCAGCCGAGGAGATTATGGCGCTCTTGCTGCCAAGATATCTGGAGGCGCAGATCTATAAGGGACTGGTAGAATCTGTAGCAAGCGAACAGGGCGCTCGAATGGTCTCAATGAAATCAGCCACGGAGAATGCGGAGGAAATGATCTCCACACTCACATTAAGTTACAACAAGGCACGACAGGCTGGGATCACCAAAGAACTTCTCGAGGTAACCACCGGCGCTGAAGCCTTAAGGTTTGCCCAAAAAAAATAGAAGTTCGGAGTGATGAGTTCGGAGATAGGGGTCAAAATAATTTTGAACATAACTTAAAACTTACAACTTAAAACTTGTAACTTAGTAAAGGGAGGTACAACATTGAAGGTCGGAAAAGTCTTAAGGGTCATTGGTCCCGTAGTGGATGTGGAATATTTTACCGAGGAATTGCCCACCCTCTACAATGCCATTCGCATTAATAAACCCGATGGAACCAAACTGATCGTTGAGGTCGCCCAGTATCTTGGCGAAAATGTGGTTCGCTGTGTAGCCACTTCTTCCACCGATGGTTTGGTCAGGGGGATGGATGCGATTGATACGGGCGAGCCCATCACCATGCCTGTAGGAAGGGAGACGCTCGGCAGGGTTTTCAATCTTTTAGGCGAACCCATCGATAAGATTGGCGATTGCCCGGTTAAGAAGCGATATCCCATCCACCGGCATCCCCCGCCATTCGAAGAACAAGTTCCATCCACACAGGTCTTTGAGACTGGCCTTAAAGTGATCGATCTCCTTGAACCCTATGCCAAAGGCGGCAAGGTCGGCCTCTTCGGCGGCGCTGGAGTGGGTAAGACCGTTCTCATTATGGAGTTGATCCGGAACATCGCCACAGAGCATGGAGGATTCTCGGTCTTCGGCGGCGTGGGAGAACGAACCCGTGAGGGAAACGACCTCTGGCTCGAAATGAAAGCCTCACGAGTTATTGAGAAGACCGTTCTCGTCTTCGGCCAGATGAACGAACCTCCGGGAGCCCGGCTTCGGATCGGACTCTCCGCTCTTACCCAGGCAGAATATTTCCGCGACGAGGAAGGTCAGGACGTGCTCCTCTTCATCGATAACATCTTCCGTTTCGTCCAGGCTGGTTCTGAGGTCTCGGCTCTGCTGGGCCGGATGCCTTCAGCCGTTGGATATCAACCGACTCTTGCAACCGAGATGGGCGAGCTTCAGGAGCGAATCACCTCCACGAAACGTGGCTCCATCACATCGGTTCAGGCGATCTATGTGCCAGCAGATGATTTGACCGACCCGGCTCCTGCCACAACCTTCTCCCATCTCGATGCCACGACTGTTCTTTCCAGACAGTTGGCTGAGTTGGGAATCTATCCGGCAGTCGATCCTCTTGACTCCACGTCAAGGATTCTCGACCCTCGCATCGTGGGTGAAGAACATTACCGTGTCGCTCGTGGCGTTCAGCAGGTGCTTCAGCGTTATAAGGAACTCCAGGACATCATCGCCATCCTCGGTATGGAAGAACTCTCCGAGGAGGACAAACTGATCGTCCATCGGGCACGAAGGATTCAACGGTTCCTCTCCCAGCCCTTCTTTGTAGCTGAGCAGTTTACTGGGTCGTCCGGAAGATATGTCCCGCTGCCCGATACGATCAAGGGCTTCAAAGAGATCCTCGAAGGAAAACATGACGACCTGCCTGAGCAGGCGTTCTATATGATAGGAAAGATCGAAGAGGTCGCCGAAAAAGCAAAACGTTTAAGGGAAGGAACACATTAATACAAGGAAGATTGGAATACTGGAATAATGGAATATTGGGATTTCTTTATTTTTTCATTATTCCAACATTCTATCATCCCATGATGTTTAAGCTATGGATACTCAACCTTTTACCCTTGATGTTGTTACTTTAAAGAAAGTAGTTTTCAGTGAACCGATCGAGTCTGTGGTCGCGCCGGGCACGGTTGGCTACTTTGGCATCCTTGCAGGACATACCCCATTTGTCTCCAGCCTTCAGGTCGGCATTACAAAGATCACCAAACCCAACGGAGAAAAATTGAACCTCTTCACAAGCGGCGGCTTTCTCATGACCGATGGTAAAAAGGTGATCCTCCTCGCAGAGGCAGCAGAACGCTCCGAAGAGATCGATGTGGCCCGCGCCCAGAAGGCAAAAGAGAGAGCAGAAAAACGGCTGGCCGAAAGGTCGCCGGAAACGGATTTCGATCGGGCCAGGGCCGCCCTCCTCAAAGCCATCACCCGCCTCAAACTCTCCAGCAACCAGTAATTCTCGCTTCCATCTTCTGATTCCATTTGACTCCTTCATGTAGGTTTTATACACTTTCCCCATCAAAGAGTGTTTGTGAGGAGGGGGGCACGATGAATGCCTTGATCATCCTTCTGGGGATCGTCTTATTGTGCGGAGTGCTTTACTTTGAGAAAAAGAAAAACAGAATTCCGCGCATCATTATAAAATTCCTTCTTTCATTCCTCTTTGTGCTAACGGCGTTACTTCAGCCCCGACCGGTCCCAGTTTATTTCTATTATCTTTTGGTGGGTTTGATTTTTTGTCTTGTGGGTGATGTGTGCCTGGCTTTACCGCAGAGAAAAACCTTTATGGCAGGTCTAGTTGCTTTTCTGCTTGGACATGTTCTCTATGTCTTCAGCTTTTCATCCCTCACTCCGATTTCCCATTGGATTTCACCAGGGGCGTTTATCCTCGTTGTAATAAGCGTTCTTACCTTTTTCTGGCTACGCCCCCATTTAAAATCTATGCTGATTCCAGTGTTGATATACATCCTGGTGATAACAATCATGGCTGTTTGGGCGTTGGCAGTGTTCTGGAAATCTCCATTCCAGATTTACGGAAGGGCGCTCATCCTGGCCGGGGCTCTCTGTTTTTATGTTTCAGACATTTTTGTAGCACGCCATAGATTCATCAAAGAGGAATACCGAAACCGTCTTGTCGGCCTGCCGCTCTATTACACCGGCCAATTCATACTCGCTTTTTCTGTGGGCCTTTTAAAGTGATGATGGAATTCAAGGGGCAATTAATTTCAATTGCGGGAAATAGGTTCGATATCGGGAAGCATCCCTCGTTAACAAGGGAATACCGAGTACGGCGGCATGGGCCCCTATGAAAAAATCCGGGAGGGGGGAACGTTTGCTCCCTTCTTTTTTCCTGTATTGGAGAAAACATTTTCCAGCAAGAAATGCAGCTTCCCATGGGATGGGGGCACGGCGAAAAAGCATTGGAGATAAAACGGCCTCAACATCTTCGATTCGATCAAAGCCTATCGAAACCTCTGCATAAATGACTGGGTTGATTACAAGGACATGGGTTTCCGAATATTGAGCCAGTACTTCGGATGACCACGTAAACCACCTGTTGTCTTCTGTCACGATGTCCAGGATGACGTTACTATCCACTACGATATCCATGATCTATCCTCGTGTCAGAGCCATGATTTCGTCCGTGGCCATATTAACAGTTGCTTTGCCTCGCATACGGGCAATAAGATCCCGGCTGCGTTTGGATTGAGACTTGGCCTTCTTTAGCTGGACGGTATTCCCTGAAATGATGAATTCAACTTCTGTCTCAGGGAGAAATCCCATCTTTTCTCTGACCTCAAGAGGAATCGTGACCTGCCCTTTTGATGTGATCTTCATAGGCCATTCTCCTTTCTATTCTTACCTGTATTACTCTTACCCTATAACTGAAATAAAGTCAACTTTATCTTGCAATAACTTTAAGAGAGATTAAGCGTGCTCCTAATCTATTTAGTCTTCTTGTGTTTGATCTTACCGGTAAGTTTTCCGATCCAATCTATCACGCTATTGATGATCGTTGGACCTTTGACTTCCAGTTTCGTCTCAGCGGTCAATGGCGACATCATGCTGGTGACTTTCACCGTATAAACGCCCTTGGGAATGGGGGGCTGGCTAATTACCACTACCGGCTCAAACTTTTCATTGGGTTCGATATCTGCCCTTAAAATTTCCATGGCCTTGGTCAATTTGTTTATAGAGGATTTGCCCAGCTCTACCTTGAACGTTCCATCCGGTTTAATGGGCCCTTCGGCCACAATAGCCTTTGTCTCATTGGGCCCGAGCAAGGTAATAAAGATGGAGTCTCCCGGTTTAAACCCGGAGCCTTCAAAAACGATGACGGTATCCATCAACTTTGCAACCCCAAGACGGATCGTTTCCGGGTTCACAATAACCTGCGGTCCTGGAACTGAGCGATCAAGTGTTTTGGGAGGATTGGCACATCCTGGAGAGATAAAGACGCCCCCTGCTACGATCACCATGAAACATACTAAAACGATTAACCCCCATGAACGACCATTCTGTTTCTTTTTCATCTTCATTTCCCCCTTTCATCTAACTTCAGGATTCGAGGGTTGAAGAGTGTAGCGTCGGCATTCCTGCCAGCCGGCAGGCAGGTATTGCTGACGGATTCTCCCGCCCCCAGTAAATGAAGGCGCTACAAAGATCTCGAACCCTAGACCCCTCCGCCCCTTGACCCCTTATTTTATCGCTTCCAACAATCCCTCAACCATTGATTTCGCCTCTTCATCCGGCAAACAGTATTTCATCTCTGTAAATTTTTTCCGGAATTGAACAACCTCCTTAGCCACGGATCGGCCATGAAGGATGACCCCACTCATATACTCTGCTAATTGTGCAAAGTCCTGTTCCTTCATCCCGAAGCGGGTCATTTCCTGGACTCCCATTCTCAAACAACTGGCCGCAGTGAAGGCCTCATCATCCGGAGCGGCCTGATAGTTAACGATGATATTGTTCTCTTCCAGTCGTTCAGCCACGATTGGCCCCTTTCCATAACCTACCCTGACGATCACCTGATGGGTCTCAGTGTATCCTTTTTCCGGATCGCCCTCTACCAATAATCCCTGATCCTTAAGGAAACGGGCAAAGGCTTTGGCATTGGAGATGACCGCCTTCTGATATTCCGATTTAAAAGTATTCATCTCATAGGCTGCCATGAGCATTCCTAAAAGGGTCCCCAGATGATGGTTGCTCACACTTCCTGGAAAAACCCTACGGACAATAGCCTCCCAGATGTCCTCATATTCCGTCCCCTCAGACATGTTGCTTCCGATGACCCCTCTCTGGGGACCGAAAAAGGTTTTATGGGTGGAGCCAGTGACGATATCCGCTCCCTCCTTAAAGGGTTCCTGAAAATAGGGCCCGATCAATCCCAGCACATGGGCCATGTCATAATGGATGATCGGCCTCGGTTTGATATTGGATGCCATCTGAGTAATCTCTTTGAGAGGCTCTTTATAGATGACCATGCTCTTGCCCAGGATGATCAATTCGGGTTTATGAATTTCCAGAAGTTCCTCTGTCTTTGAAAGATCGATCTGATAAAGATCGTCTTTCATTACCGGGAAAGGAACAACGGACGGTCTCTCTGTCAGGGGATCAATGGCTATGAAATCCCTCAAGGCGCCCATGGGTTGTGCACTGAGATGGCCTCCTCTTCCAAGATGATGATTCATCACCTTCCTGATCCTTCGGGGCTCACTCTTCCGATCGAGCCGGTTAACGTAATCCATCAGACCGCTGAAGACAACCGTGTTGGCCATCTGCCCGCTGATCACCCTCGCCTCAACTTCGGAGCATCCCAAATAGCCCCGCATCTCATCTGCAAGAAGAGCCTCCACTTCTTCAATTAACTTCGTCCCCTGATAATAGAAGATGTCCCTTTCTCCAAGGGCTTTGACAACACGGTGCTCCGCATACCGATGCGCTGGGTCCATGATTGTGAGGAGTCTGACCAGGGAGGATGGAGTCTGTTCCGAAGGGATGAGGTTAATCGTCTCTCTCTGCCTCCAATGGGTGTTCTGGATTGCCCGCTCGATCAACTTCTTAGCCGAACTTTTCAACTCTTTTGCCGGCTCACGCTTCTTTAAAATCTTTTCCTGAAAAAGGATGGGCCGGGCATAGGGAGGCGCCTCCCCGGACAAATGCTTTTCTACGATGATCCCTTCGATCGTCTTCCCCCTCTGCTGAATCTCTATCCTCTGATCATCTTCAAAATCGGAATCGATATAGGCTAAGGCAATAGCCCTCATCCCCTTTTCATCGGTGGGCTTTGAAAGAATCCCTTCATCAGAGAAATTCCAGTAGGGGATCATCGTCCCGCTTGTCACATATCCGACTTTCTTTCCATCCACAAAGACTTCATAACCTTGCCTGGCAATCGCCTGTCCGCCCTGACTTCCGATTACTGCAATGGGAACAATCCTTCTGGGAATGGCCTGTTTCTCTCTGGGCGGCAGAGGAGTTCCATCCGTCCTTGCTTTTAATTCTTCAAACTGTCTCCGCAGCGCCCCTCTTCCAATAAAATCCCCTTTCAAAGGAGAAAAGCTGACTGCCAATCCAGCTGAATAAACCGCAAAGATGGGAATCTCCTTTCCTTCCTGATCCATCCCCAATTCATGCCCATACAGAGGAAGACCTGCCTCTATCCTCAGGGTGTCCCTTGCTCCCAAGCCCACAGGGACAATTCCTTCTTTCTCTCCAACCTCAAGGATCGCTTCCCAGATCATCCGCATCTTCTCTCTCTCAGAAAAGAGCTCGAAGCAGATGGGTTCTCCTGTATATCCGGTTCTTGAGACGGTAACAGCCACCCGGACTCCTTCGATCTCGCAAACTCGCAAACGATTCCTCCAGGGATCGGGAAGCTTGGAATGGCTTTCAATGACGATCTTCTCCAGCACCCTTTTAGTAACGGGGCCCTGGAGGGCAATCATTCCCATCTCCTCACTCTTATCTTCGAGGATGAGGCCCCTGAACCGCCTCTTATGCTCGATCAACCAATTCCAGTCTCTCTCCTGATTGGCGGCATTGACCACAAGAAGATATCTCGATTCTGAAGGGAGGTTTCCGATATCGAGCCGATAGAGATAGGCATCGTCAATGGCCTCGCCCCATTCATTCTGGATCAGGGTGTACTGGGCCATGCCGTGCTCCAGGGCAAGGACATTATTTGTCAGGACCTGCTGTAAGAATGGGATGGCTTCTTCTCCGTAAATCAGGAATCGCCCCATGTGGGAGATATCGAAGAGGCCCCCGTATTTTCGGGTTGCCAGGTGCTCCTCCAGGATGCCTTTTGAATAGGAGACTGGCATCTCCCATCCGGCAAACTCCACCATCTGCGCCCCATGCTCCTTATGCCAGGAAAACAGCTCCGTCCGCTTTAAATCTTTTTGCATACCTTAACTCCTGTCGTGATAGTCATTAACCTTTTAACATATTTTCGACGAGATTTGGATAACTATTTTAATAGGCTGGTTTTTTCGAAGAGGTCAAAACAGGTTGGCAGCAAATTATGGACCCCACTTACGAATGTTGACCGGGGTGTGGTCCTTGACGACGTAGACTATCGTTCGAAGGAGGGCATAGCGTTAGAGATAAGGCGCGCAGTTAAAGCACGGGGTCAGGTCTATTTTGTTGGCAATTTTTCTCTCGCCCTCAAAAGGGCTTATCAATGTGCCGCAATAAGAGAACGAAGGGCCTTGTTCACGGACTTTGAGTCGGGGAAATACTTTTTTACGTCAGGGTCAAGCATGACTGCTCCATCTTCTTGAGTAAAGTAATTCACCTCAATTGATCCGTCCTGCTTGTTGATTTTAACGGTATGTCCTTTTCGGTAGGCTTCAAAATGCTTTCCCCGAACCCCACCAGAAAAATCGTATTCATCTCGCATGTCATCGACTTCTTTGATTTTCTTACTTGTTTTCATATTCCCTCTGTTCCTTCCTTGTTGCTTCCCTGCTGCTGATAATACGTATCCTTTTATCTCTTTTACCAAATGTGTGTTCGCTCACTTATTCCCCAATAATCTTCACTAACTCTCGTTTTTTTGGCCTACCATCAAACTCACCACAAAAAATCTGTTTCCTGGGGCCGAAATCGAGTTTCCCTTCTGTGACTGCCACAACGGCAAGAAGCATGGGGTCACCCATTCCGCTGCTATCTGGCTCTTTTTGACATCTTTCTTCTTTGGTCTTTATATCTCTTCCGGGAATCTTTTATGACCCGGATGGCTGATTCACAATTTTCCCAGCCTTAAACACCAGTTTTTTTCTCCTCCAGTTCTTTATAGATTGAGAAAAAATGCTCTATTTCTTTCAATAAATGCGGGGGGACATCGGAAATGGACTCTATATGATTCCAAAGCGGATCGTTTAAAGGGACACATAGAATTTTTTCATCTGGCCCTTTTTCGTCCCACATTTTGAACAATCCAACCGGTTTTGCATCAATGATACATCCCGGGAAGGTTGGTTCCCAGACCAAAACAAGAGCATCAAGAGCATCTCCATCCATTGCTAATGTTTCCTGGATAAAGCCATAATCACTTGGATAATGCACAGCGGAGAAAAGCATTCGATCAAACTTCAGTCCCTTTTTTTCTTTATCGTATTCATATTTATTTCGACTCCCCTTGGGTATTTCAATCATGACACTGACGATCATTTAAATCTCCTCCTGAGTATTAGTAAACCCCGTTAGAAAAGCTTCACACGGGGCAAGCAGCGGGGCTTTCTAACGAGGTAAAATTTTGCAAATAGAAACAGTTTCTTTATACCATTGATCAGTCGAAATTTACACCCTCTTTATTGAATCTGCCAACACCATCTTCTCTCTACGCCTCGCAAGCTCAATCGCATAACTTCTATCCAATCCTTGTCCTGCATCTGCTACAATCATCACTCTCCCGGCAAAATTTATCTTCGACTCAGCCGATGATCACAAGAGCGACATATGGGATGAGGTTGAACATAAGAACAAAGACCTTCATAATCCCTATGAAGCAGTAGATCACCACATCGAAGGTTTCCCTTGGCATGGGAAACCACTTGCCGTGCATCCGGTAAACCCATTCTCGGGCGTAGGCGCAGGTAAGAAACGAGAGGAAGAGTAATCCTCCATTGATGATCGTACACCACATGAAGAATGCTCGAACCGTCTGAATATCCATAGAATCCTCCTTACCCTTGAGGCTGCTTTGAAATGACGACTTCACAACAATCATCACCCTGATTCAGATTTTTTGTGTGCCGAACAAGAACATTCATCTCCTTCCCGAATAAACCCCTGATTAACCCCTGGTAGGTATGCACGGTCGCAATTCCACAATCCGCAATTCCAGCTTTGGCAATCGCTTTTTGGACTTCACAGTCTTCGGTCTGAACCGTGATGATGTCTCCTTCGATCTTTATCTTCCGACCTTCAATTTTTAGAACCTTGCTCAGAATTTCCAGAGTTTCTAAAAAACTTTCGGGCCACACGGGATTAGGAATGACCTCTTGCCTGATCTTTTTCCCAAAGAGATAGGAAAACTGCTTCCACGCCTCTATATCCATCTCCCAGGCTGTTTCTTTTCCAAGTTTTTGAGCCAGAGCTAAAAACCAGGCCCCATCCAGACGGACAATCGAATATTGTGCAATCTCTAAAAGTCGCTCAGCAGATAAACTCATTCTGTTCTCCTCCGATGTTAACTCATATTCTTATGCGGTCTATCCCCTCTTTATTCTCCGATAATCTTCACCAGCACTCGCTTTTTTCGGCAGCCGTCAAATTCGCCGTAAAAAATCTGTTCCCAGGGGCCGAAATCGAGTTTCCCTTCTGTGACTGCCACAATGACTTCTCTTCCCATGACCTGCCGTTTCAGGTGGGCATCGGCATTGTCTTCACCAACATTGTGGCGGTACTGTTTAACAGGTTCATGAGGAGCAAGTTTCTCGAGCCATACCTCAAAGTCATGGTGAAGCCCGGATTCATCATCATTGATAAATACAGAAGCTGTAATATGCATGGCATTGACGAGAACCAATCCTTCACGAATGCCACTCTCTTTGAGGCACTTCTCAACCTCCGGGGTGATATTTATAAAAGCCCTGCGAGTCGGCACCTCAAACCACAATTCCTTCCGATAACTCTTCATAACTTCCTCTAAAGGACCTCACATTTATATTTTTTGCTATTATATGGGAAATATGATACCTGATCAATACATTATCGACAGCAAGAACAGAACATGATAAAAATGTATTCTTAGAACATCCATGCCCAAACAAATCATAACATTATGGGTTAACCGTCCGGTGCGTTAGAGATGAGAAAAATACACAATCCAGAGGAATCTTTAGAAGAAAAGGAAGAGTTATCGGCGGAATTCAGGCGGGAACTGAAGCGACGACTTGCCGACATAAACAACCCTGTGAGGTACGCTATTTTTTCGGATATCTCTGGAGATGGGCGCTGGCTTCTTTGGCTCGATGTGTCGAGCGATAGTTATGGCATGTCGTTAGACCAAGCAACCTTGTTCAAGCGAGAACATGTCGCTCGATCTGTGGCTAAAACATATTCAGAAAAAAGGAAGAACAATCTCCTCATTGCCAAAATCACAACCAGGGACGGTAAGAGGAGAGTCCTTAAATACGAAAAACCCCAACAGCAAAACCCGAACTCCAAGCGACGCAGTAAACCCCGTTAGAATGACTTTCGCCCTTCTAACCAGAAGGCTCACCCCGTAATACCTTCGGTCTCATACGGGGCTCACACCCTTATAGAAGCTAAGTGCTTCGATTCGCAAATACGGTCACGTATTCTTAAAGCTGAAAAGCAAAGCAAGTGCTCACTCAGCACTGAGTCCTGAGTAGATAAATTCGTTACCGAATTTATGAATCGATGGACTAAGCTTCGCATGGGGCAAACAGCGGGGCTTTCTAACGGGGTAAATAAATATTGACAACCGGTATAACCGTGGTTATACTGTTCATATGAAAACGGCAATATCTATCCCGGACAAAGTGTTTCGGTCAGCCGATGCTCTGGCGAAGCGGCTTGGTGTTTCCCGAAGCAAACTCTATACAACCGCAATTGCTGAGTTCCTTTCAAAGCATCAAGGTCGCCATGTAACAACACGTCTCGATGCGATTTATGCGGAAGAAGATTCTTCTTTATCCCCAAACCTCATCCGACTTCAGGCCAAGTCGTTAGTACGTGAGGAGTGGTGATGGAACGGGGAGAAGTTTGGTGGGCAGAGTTGCCAGATCCTACTGCCTCGGAACCTGGTTATAGACGACCAGTTATTATTGTCCAGTCGAATGTATTTAATCGCAGCCGAATCCGAACCGTCATCGCCGTTGTTCTCACTTCCAACCTTCGCCTTGCAGAAGCGCCAGGCAATGTATTAGTTCCCGCATCTGATTCCGGCCTTCCTAAAGATTCCGTCGCAAACGTATCACAAGTGATCACAGTGGACCAAACATTTCTTACAGAAAAATGTGGCCGATTGCCTGGGCACTTGATTAAGTCCATCGATGACGGTTTACGTCTCGTCCTTTCTTTGTAGAAGCCTTATTTTTCATTAAAAGCGATAGCACGCCCGGAAAGAAAAGAAACCTTTACACAGAAATCACTAAATCCTCGCTTGGATAAAACAATGCTTTCACTGATGGTCGCATGAGCACCACGATTGTAAATACCCCGAGGATTGTCCCGAAGGGCATGAAGAGGCAGTTCATGCTGGCAATTACTAAACAAAAAATATAATGTTTATGTCTAACGATATACCGCCCGGCCAGAATCACGCAAACAGCAAAAGCTAAGCCCGCCAGCATAAATCCTGCCCCGATGATGATAAAAATCCATCCTAAAAAGAACGGAGGAGGAGGACCCGAACCTACAAGGCGGTTGGGAATAAGAAGGAAGAGAGCTCCTAAAACGATGTAAATTAATGGAAACAATGAGAACAGAGCAGCAATCCCTCCGACAATGTAATGAAAAATCGATAATAGGTTAAGATGCTCCTGATCCTGATTCATTCTTTACTCCCCCATCCTATTTTAAAAACTAAAATTCTAACTCTTAACTCTACATTCATAACTCTCAATTATTATTACTCCAACCTTCCTTCCAGGCGGAGATGGTTGATGATCTCGATGATATTGGGCAGGACTTCTGTGGCTGCTTTCTCCCCTTCCAAGATCGCCTCATGCCTCTTTGAAAAATCGGCGGCTCCGATGTGCCCCACTTTGGGCCGGATCACTATATCAGCCTGTGAGATTTGTATCGCGGCAAGCTTCGAATACATAATGTCAATCGACTGGAGAAGGGTTTCAACCGTATTTCCCGGAGGAGTTCGCTCCGCACCAGCCGAGATATCCACGGCGATAACCACATCAGCCCCCAATCGTTTAGCGGTTTCAACAGCAATTGGGCTGACCACACCTCCATCGACATAAACCTTGTCCCCTATTTTAACAGGCCTGAAAACTCCCGGAATAGAGCAACTTGCTCTCACGGCCGGTCCTGTATTCCCTTTGCTAAAAACGACCTCCCGGCCACCTTGAATTTCTGTGGCAACGGCGTAAAAGGGAATCTTCAATTTCTCAATCGGTGTATTCTTCAACGTCTTATTGACAAATTCCTCCAGTTTCTCTCCTTTGATGAACCCGTTATCCGGAATGGTGAGATCCACGATATCTTTCTGATCGATGGATGAGGACAATTTATGAAGCTCAAATGCATTGAGCCCATAGGCATAAAAACTTCCAACGACACTTCCCACACTCGTCCCCACGATCATATGAATCGGGACCTTGTTCGTTTCAAGGATCTTAAGTACGCCGATATGAGCAAACCCCTTTGATGCCCCCGCCCCAAGAACCAGGGCAATCCTTGCAGGTTTAGGCGGAGGCTGAACAGGAACCTCCGGAATCATTGGAGGAGGCTGAGCCTCCTTCAAAGTACAGGAGGTCAACAGCAATAACATAAGAAAAATGCAAAATGTTTTAAAAAAGGAAAAGTTAATTTTCTTCACTTCTCATCTCTGATTTGTACTGCATTTTCCGTCAATATTTCGTCAAACCTTTCGAACTCCTCTAAAACATCCATAGAATCAGTTGCGACCATGGCCGACTCTTTGAGTAATTGTTTCTTAAGTAATTCTCTTTTAAAAGGTATTAAGTTTTGGGCCATTGGCTCCTCTTTCTGTGGAATTATTAACGAAAATATACCACTGTTGGTTGTTTTATCAAGAGATTCATCACGATTCTTGCTTGAAGGTTATTGAATTGGAGTTTCCGTAAACATCTGGGAAGCATGAAAAGAACTGCGAACGAAGGGGCCTGAGGCAACAACCCGGAATCCCATGCCCTCTCCAATTTTCTTATATTCTTCAAACTCTTCCGGAGGGATAAATCTCGCGACAGGGAGCCGGTCGGAACGGGGCTGGAGATACTGACCGATGGTCAGGAGGTCGCACTCTGCTTTTCTGAGGTCTTCCATCAGTTCGATGATCTCCTGATAAGTCTCGCCCAGCCCGAGCATGAACCCTGATTTGGTCTGGATTTGAGGATAAAGGTCTTTCGATTGTTTTAATAAATTGAGAGACCTCTTATAGTCAGCTTGCGGCCGGACTTCTGCATAAAGCCGCTGGATGGTTTCGATATTGTGGTTAAGGACATCCGGTGATGCACGAAGGACAGTCTCAAGAGATGAGAGGTCTCCCCTGAAATCCGGAATCAGTACCTCAATCTTTATTCCTTGACCCTGCTCTCGAATCGCCTCAATTGTTCTCGCAAAAAAAGAGGCGCCGCCGTCAGGAAGATCATCGCGGGTCACGGAGGTAATAACGACATAATGGAGGCCCATCTCCACAACCGCCCTGGCAATTCTATTCGGTTCATCTTCAGCTGGAAGAATAGGAGCTCCGTGCTGTACAGCACAGAATCCACAATTTCTCGTACAGACATCCCCTAAGATTAAGAAGGTTGCTGTCCCTTGTGAAAAACATTCTCCAAGGTTCGGGCACCGCGCCTCCTCACAAACCGTGTGGAGGCTTCCTTTATCCAGGAGAGTCTTCACTTTAAGGAGGTCTTCATATGGAGGTATGCGTTTTTTAAGCCAATGAGGTTTCCTCAATGGTTTTGCCTTCTGTTATTATTTGCCTTTCCACAAAACTCCAAATCCCAAAATCCAAATACCAATAATATCCAAGCTCCAAATTCAAATGACCTAAACAATCTTGTTTATATATTCGAATTTTGGTGATTGGAATTTATTTGTCATTTGGTGCTTGGAACTTGGTGCTTCCCATTATTTCCATGCCCTATGCTTTTGGTCGCAGCGGTTTAGGTAAATGAATCGCCAAGCCATCTGCATCGAGGCATGCCTCTTTCAAAGCTTCTGGAATCGTGGGATGGGCTTGAATGAATCTCGTAAACTCTTTCAATTTACATCCTACCATTGTTGATGCAATAGAGAGAAGAACGCTGGCATCGGGTCCGATGATGTGAACACCTAAGACGGTGTCGTTTTCTCGATTCGCAATCACTTTGATCAGACCATCGGTCTCCCCTGAGATCACAGCCTTCGGATTGGATCGGAATGGAAATCGGCCGATCTTTATCTCTCCTTTCGTCTTTGCCTCTTTCTCAGTAAGACCAATAGAAGCAACTTCAGGATGGCTGAAGATGCAGAGGGGGATTAACGGTGAGTTCCATTCCCGATCGAGTCCCATTGCATTCTCAGTAGCCACCATTCCGTGCTCCATTGCTACATGAGCAAGCATAATTCCCTCAATGGCATCTCCGATCGCATAAACATTGGGAGATGTTGTCTCCGTGTGGCGATTGACTTTAATTCCCTTGGGAGAGGTTTCAATACCTGCCTTTGAAAAATTCAGATCCAGGCTGGGCTCTCTTCCCACAGCCATCAGTAATTTTTCGGCATTTATCTCCTGGGTACCTTGCTGGGTTTTTATCGTAAGCCTCAACCCATTCTCACCCTCCTGAATCCCTTCCACAGAGGATTGGGTTAAAATCTTCACTCCATCTCGTTCCAGAAACCGTCTGAGATTCCGGACTAATTCTCCTTCAAGACCGGGAAGTATGTTTTCAAGAATCTCAACAATCGTCACCTTTGAACCCAGAAGGTTAAAGAGTGTGGCAAACTCAACGCCAATATAACCTCCACCTATGATGACCAATTCGCGAGGTATCTTCTTAATCTCCAATGCCTCATCACTGGTGATGATTTTTTCATGATCCGGGACAATATGCTGAAGGGCTTTTGTTTTCGAACCAGGAGCAAGAATGATCGCATCGGCTTCAAGGATTTCTTTCCCATCTTCACCATCAAAGAGAATCACCTGATTGGGGCTGATAAGATCGGCCCTGCCCTTTTTGACCATGATCCGTTGCGATTCGAGTAATATTTCTACACCCTTTACTAACTCCTCAATTACCTTCTTCTTCCGATCCATCATCGGTTCCAGAAGTCCTGAAGGATCAACGGAAAGGGTCTTAAAGACAGGAGAGTTTCTGAGGGAATGAAATGTTCTTGCATCGTGAAGAAGGGCTTTTGTGGGAATACATCCACGATTCAGGCAGGTCCCGCCGATCTTGTCCTTTTCGATCAGGGTCGCTTTGGCTCCTAATTGAGCCGCCCGAATCGCGGCCACATAACCACCCGGCCCTCCACCGATAATTACTAATCTTTTTGGATTCATAGGTTATTTTGGCAGTAATATACCCAATGTAATAAACCCACACAACCCCCTTATAACTTCCCCCTTCCCCCTCTTATCTTAAGAGGGGGAAGATGGATGGAGGCGTTAGATTTGGAGGTGTGGAAAAACTATAAGAACTGCTTTTAATCTAAACTCTCAAATCTGAAGTCACAGGCTGGAAGCCTGTGCCACCAGATTTATTTTTCAATATCCTTTAATCCTTTTACTTCCCAGTCTCTCTTGAAAACTTTCTGAAACTGGAAGATGATACTTTTAAGCAATTTTTCTCGAGGGATCTCCTTCCCAAGAATCTTTTCCATCGAAGTTATCTTAACTTTTTTAAGGCCGCAAGGGTTGATCAGGTCAAAATATTTCAAGTCTGTCGCATAATTCAGAGCAAGTCCATGCATAGAAACCCAGTGTTTGATCGCAACGCCGACCGAGGCAATCTTTGCACTTTCAGCCCAGACCCCTCGATTGGACGAATCCTTTCTTCCCTCGATTCCGAAATCCCTCAAGACAGAAAGGATCACCTCCTCCAGCTCACTGACATAACTAATGAGACGATACCCGTACTCCTTCAGGTTAAGGATGGGATAGACGATCATCTGCCCGGGGCCATGATAGGTGACATCACCACCCCGCTCCGTGTGGAAGATGGGAATTTTCATCGCCTCCAAAACATCCGGGGAAATGAGGAGGGATGAACGTTCTCCACGTCTTCCAAGGGTAATTACATGAGGATGTTCGAGGAGGAGGAGCAGGTCTGGTACTTCCCCTTCCACTCGTCTCGACCAGAGAAGGTGCTGAAGGTCCAAAGCCTTAGCGTAATCCATTGTGCCGAGGTCGACAATATATCCTTTTCTGTCCATATTATCTAAGTTTGAATCGGTAGAATAACCAATATCCAAGCACCAATGTCATAACGCCCCCCAACCCCCTCTTAAATTAAGAGGGGGGGAGGGGGAGTTACGATTTGGAATTTGGTTATTGGGATTTTTCCCAGTCCATCTCAACTTCGGTTTTCTGGCGGCAAGGACTTCGTCGAGCCGCCTTACCTTCACCCTACTGGGAGCTTCACGAAGAAGGTCAGGATTTTCCTCTGCCTCTTTCGCAATGGTAATCATTGTCTCGATAAATCGATCAAGTCCTTCCTTGCTCTCGGTCTCCGTAGGTTCCATCATCAGCGCACCTTTGACTACCAATGGAAAGTAGACCGTGGGCGGATGGAACCCATAGTCAATCAGTCGTTTGGCGATGTCAAGGGTATTGATGTGATACTTTTCCTGATTCCGATCAGTAAAAACACACTCATGCATACAGGGCCAATCATAAGGAAGGTGATAATAATCCTTTAACCTCTTCATCAGGTAATTGGCATTGAGCACGGCCATCTCGCTGACCTTCTTCAAACCTTCTGCCCCCATGGAGAGGATATAGGCATAGGACTTCAACATCACGCCGAAATTTCCATAAAAAGCCCTTATCTTTCCAATACTCTTGGGTAGATCAAAATTGAATCGGTAGGTTTCTCCCGCTTTTTCAATCACCGGAACAGGAAGAAAAGGAGTCAGCTCTTTTTTCACTGCCAGGGGCCCGGCTCCCGGCCCTCCTCCGCCGTGAGGCGTAGAGAAGGTTTTGTGGAGGTTGAGGTGAACCATATCCACCCCGAGATCCCCTAACTTGACGATTCCCATCAGAGCATTGAGGTTTGCGCCATCGCAGTAAACAAAGCCTCCCCTTTGGTGTACAATCCTGGCAATCTCTCCCAATTCCTCCTCAAATAGACCGAGGGTATTAGGATTGGTCACCATGATCGCAGCCACCTGATCATCCATCTGCTCATCCACCTGTTTGGCGCTGAGGATGCCCTTCTCATTTGATTTAATCCCGACCATCCGGAAGGAAGCGACCGTTGAGGAGGAACAGTTCGTCCCATGAGCGGTATCCGGCACAAGGATCTTGCTCCTTCTTTCTCCCCGATCCCGAAAATAGGCTCGAATTATCATTAAACCTGCAAGCTCTCCATGCGCTCCGGCAGCAGGCTGAAGGGTCACATCATCCATCCCAGTGATCTCTGCGAGATAGTTCTCGAGCTCATACATCAATTTCAGAATGCCCTGGCAAATCTCTTGAGGGGAATAAGGATGAACCTGAGCAAACCCCCTTATTTTTGCCACTTCCTCATTGACTTTCGGGTTATATTTCATCGTGCAGGAACCAAGAGGATAGAACCCGTTATCTACACCGTAATTCCACTGAGAGAGCCGGGTGAAGTGGCGAACCACATCCACCTCACTCAATTGAGGAAAGCCTGTCAGTTCCTTCCTTAAAAGATGGGAGGGGATGACCTGTTTGGCTTCTACCTTTTGCACATCCCACTTGGGCAGGGAATATCCTCTCCTCCCCTCTCCTCCCTGCTCGAAAATCAGAGGTTCATCTTGAATGAGACCAGTATCGTTTATTTTTTTCACGATGTTTTCCTTATGTGTCGTCATTCCTGCGAAAGCAGGAATCTAGAAAAAAACTGGATTCCGGGTCAAGCCCGGAATGACAAACCAGATAGAACTTATATCGTCATATATAATGACTATGAGACTAAGTGACGATAGGACTATTCGACTTCAGTGCTTTCTCCAATTCTTCCGCCCACTGATCAATCTCTTCTTTCGTATTCATTTCAGTTACTGTGACCAAGAGATGATGATTCAACTCAGGATAAAACTTTTCCATTGAAAGACCACCTAAGATTCGCTTCTCCTTTAACTTCTCCAATACCTTTTCTGGGTCTCCATCAACCTTTAATATAAACTCATTGAAGGTAGGAGCTGAAAAGGCAATCTTGCAGCCTCGAATCCCAGAGACAACCTTCTTTGCATACTCTGCCTTGTTCAGGTTCATTAGGGCTAATTCCCTCAAACCTTCCTTTCCGAGACAAGAGAGAAAGATCGTTGCCATGAGAGCGCAAAGCCCTTCATTGGTGCAGATATTCGAAGTCGCTTTCTCCCTGCGGATGTGCTGCTCCCTGGTCGCCAGGGTGAGGACAAAACCTCTCTTTCCCTCAAGGTCAACGGTTTCGCCCACAAGTCTTCCGGGCATATTTCGAATATATTTCTCGTTTGTTGTGAAGATACCAAGATAGGGCCCGCCAAAGGAAACGGGTATTCCAAAACTCTGGCCTTCACCCACAACAATATCAGCTCCGCATTCACCGGGGGGTCTTAAAATTCCATAGGCAACCGCCTCGCTGAAGCAGACGATCAACAAGCCTCCTGTTTGATGGACTTTTTCACCCATATTTTTAAAATCTTCTATCACACCGAAGAAGTTTGGATTTTGAACGACCACTGCACCCACATCCTGGCCAAGGCATTGGACCATGGCCTTCTCATCCGTTCTCCCTTTTCCTTTCAGATATGGGATCAGAACGATCTCCTGCTCATCAGGGTCGATATAAGTCTGGATGACCTTACGATATTCGGGGTGGACGGATTGTGAGAGCAGGATTTTCTTCCTCCCTGTGATTCGCTGTGCCATCAACACCGCTTCGGCCAAACTGGAGGCTCCATCATACATCGAGGCATTAGACACCTCCATGCCGGTCAACTGGCACATCAGGGTCTGATACTCAAAGATGGCTTGAAGCGTTCCCTGGCTGACCTCTGGTTGATAAGGAGTGTAGGCGGTATAAAACTCCGAACGGGAAATGAGATGAGAAACAACAGCAGGAATAAAATGATGGTACGCCCCACCCCCAAGAAAACTGATGTAAGGCTGAGATTGAATCCCTTCAAGATGGCGGATGAGGTCGGGCTCCGAAAGGGGCTGGGGAAGATTTAATGGTTTGGAGAGTCTGAATTTCTTTGGAATCGCTTCAAAGAGATTCTCAACGCTCTTTGTGCCAATTGCTTCGAGCATCTCTCTGACATCCTCTTTGGTATGAGGGAGGTAGCGAAGGTAATCTTCCATTACGATTCCTCTGATATTTTTCCTTGATAGGTTTTTGACGAAAGGAGTTCTTTCAACTCTCCCTTCTCCTTCAATTCCATCCTGAGAAGCCACCCTTTCCCATAGGGAGACGTATTCACCCATTCCGGATGGTCCTTCAATTCCAGATTCTTTTCAATCACCTTGCCACTGACTGGAGAGAAGATGTCGGCAACCGTCTTCACCGACTCAACAACTCCCATGCTCTCCCCTTTCTTAAATTCTGATCCGATCTCCGGAAGATCAACGTAAACGATATCCTTCAACTGGTTCTGGGCGTAGTCTGTGATTCCAATCGTCGCCCGACTTCCTTCATCTCTGACCCACTCGTGATCTTCTGAATAGAGTAAGTTTTCTGGAAATTCCATGCTCTCCCCCTTTGCCCCCCCTCCCTTCCCTCCGAAGCTGTGAAAAAATTCAGCTGTAGTTGGGGTTTGGGGTTTCTGAATTTAATTTTTAGACGAACGGTTAGGTATCAATCATGGTGAACTTACACCCAGTGACAAATCTCATTGCGACCCCTTACCC
>VGRY01000022.1 GCA_016875195.1 Deltaproteobacteria bacterium | reverse complement strand
TTTCTGAGTATAGCACAGGTTTAATGAAGAGAGGATGGGAGGAAAGAAGCGGGGATATGAATATGTCCAACTACTTTAACGAATTCGATACGGTCTCTCCCCAGAAACTCCGTGAAATCCAGAATGAACGACTTCGCGCCCTGGTGGATCGATGTTATCGCGAGATTCCCTATTATCGGGACCTTTTCGATCGAAACAATATCAAGCCAAAACATATCCAGACCACAGAAGACCTGGCCATTGTTCCGTTTACGGAGAAAAAAGACCTGAGAGCCTTATATCCCTATGGGCTTCTTGGAGTGCCCCTGGATCGGATCCATCGATTCGCTGCCTCGTCAGGGACCACTGGCGTTCCCACACTGGTAGGGTTCACCAAGAAGGACTGGACAGAGACCCTTCGAGAGCAGATGGGCAGGATTTTTATTGGCATGGGATTTCGTCGAAATGACCTCATCTATCAATGCGCTGGCTACGGTCTTTTCATGGGAGGGCCGGGCATGGATGCAGGAGCTGAGGCCATTGGAGCCACCATTTTCCCTGCTGGCCCTGGGAGGACATTGGCTGCCATCCAGTATTTAAAGGATATAGGATTCCAAGCTATTACAACGACCCCTTCTTTTGTCAGCTACCTGGTTGATGTCGCCGTGAAAAACGGCATTGAGCCTAAGAAGGAATGGAAGCTTCGAACCAGTCACATCGGAGGAGAGCCCGCTGCTCCGGCCTTACGGCGCCGGGTTGAAGCTCTCATGCCAAAAGAATTCGAGTGGCAGGAGGGATATGGGATCACCGAGCTTGGAGGCCCTACGGTTGGCCACAGCTGTGCCTATTCAAGAGAATCCTGCGAACTCCATATCCTGGCGGATCATTATTTTGTCGAGGTGATTGATCCAGCCACAGGAAAGAGGCTTGAGCCGGGCCAGGAGGGAGAACTGGTGGTCACCACCCTCACCCGGGAAGCAACCCCTCTGATACGTTGGCGAACGCGCGATATATCAGCCTTTTCAAAAAATAGCTATGGATGCTCCTGTGGGAGAGTAGCCCATCCGAGAATTCAACGGATTACAGGCCGAACGGATGATGTCTTGAAGGTGAGGAGTACGCTGGTTTTTCCATCTCAGGTCGAAGATGTCATTAATTCAACGCAAGGGATTGGAGAGGGCTGGCAGATCGTAATTGATCGGCCCAAGGACAGCTTGGACAAGATTACTGTCCATGCGGAAGTCCAGCCTGACATCTGGCAGGATAAGGGTCAGCTAAAGGTGATTGAAGAAAAGATAGGACAGGGAGTTTACGGACGTCTGGGAATGAACATTAAAGTTGTTTTACATCAACCCGGATCATTGCCTCGGTACGAAGGGAAGGCAAAACGGGTGCTTGATCAGAGAGAGTTTGAAGGAAGACATTAATCGAAAACCATGGAATTCGAAGCACGAAATCCGAATTTCGAAACAATGTCAAATGTTCAAATTTATAAATGTTCCAAACAAGTGAAAGTTTGAGAAATTTGAACGTTTTGAACATTCGGATTTGTTTCGGATTTCGATATTCGGATTTCGGATTTTTTCCGATTACCAAAATGTGCTTGGCTCTTGCTATGGCGAGGTAGGCATTTCATGAATGAATATCGAAGGTGAAAAGAATGAATGCTTCAGAGAAGATTCAATACGATCGATATTTGAAAGGGGAAAAGCTTCTCCATTTTAAAACCCTTTCTGGAATTGAGATGAAAGAGTTTTATACGCGTGAAGATTCCCTCCGGGACTCACCCGATCCTGGAACTTTCCCTTTTACCCGGGGAATTCATCCTGACATGTATCGGTCCCGGCTATGGACCAGGAGACAGCAGAGCGGGTTTGGAACGCCCGAAGAGAGTAACGAGAGAATTCATCTGCTTTTGAGCAAAGGGATGACAGGGCTCAATATTGATTTTGATGTGGTGACCAAGTTGGGTCTCGATCCTGATCATCCTCTGGCAGAGGGAAATGTAGGCCTCGTCGGAACGTCAGTGGCGACTCTGGAGGATATGGAGACCCTTTTTCATGAAATCCCCCTCAACAAGGTAAGCACGACTCTGATTGTAAATCCTCCCTATTCAGCCATCATTATGGCGATGTACCTTCTTGTGGCCAAAAAACAAAATGTGGAGGCCTCAGGTCTCATCGGGACGATCATGAACTGCGCAATCAGCCAGCTCGTAGGCCCGACCTACCAATCCGGAACACATTTTTTCCCCATGGACCCAGCCATTAAGATCGCATGTGATGTGATGGAATATTGCATCAAGCATATCCCTCGATGGAATATCCTCAACATCAACGCTTACAATATGAGAGAGACCGGGATCAATGCCGCTCAGGAGGTCGCCTTCTCTTTTTCTCTGGTATCAGAGTATATTCGCCATCTTCTAACACGAGGGATGGATATTGACCAGTTTGGACCCCGAATCGCCTTTTTTACGAGCGCCCATATTGACTTCCTGGAAGAGATTGCAAAACTCAGGGCAATGCGCCGGATGTGGGCCCATCTGATGAAGAATACCTTCCATGCTAAAAATGAAAGGAGTTGCTGGTTCCGTACAGCCATTCAAACTTCGTCTTTGCCACTTACTGCCCAGCAGCCATTGAATAATGTCGTGCGGGCAGCCATTCAGACGCTGGCTGCTGTGCTTGGTGGGAGTCAATCGATTCATACTACCTCCTATGATGAGGCATATGCTTTACCCACAGAAGAGTCGCACATCCTCTCGATTCGAACTCAACAGGTCATCGCTTACGAAACTGGAGTTTGCCGGAGCGCTGACCCACTGGGAGGGGCCTATGCAATCGAAAAACTGACGGATGAAATCGAGGGGCGCGCCCTAACTCTGATGGAGGAGATTGAGAAGAGAGGGGGATTCCTCGAGTGTTTTAAATCACAATGGATAGAAAAGGAGATCAATGAGGCGCGGTATGAATATGCCCGCCAGTTAGAGGCAGGGGAACAGATACAGATTGGGGTGAATATGGAGCGGGATGAGGACGAAGAAGTGAAAATTAGTATCTTTCGTCAGGCCTCTGATATGCAGGAAAAAAGAATTCAATATATAAGAAAGTACAGGGAGTCGAGAGATAAAGATCAGGTTAAGCGAGCTCTCGAAAATCTTTCCCAACAGGTGAAGCAACATCCCAATAGCAATTGTTTTCAGGCGATCCTCGAAACGGTTAGTCAAAAGGCTACTGTGGGAGAGATCAGCACCACCCTTCGTGAGGCCTATGACTTTAAAGTTCCCTCGGATTAAACCTCCTTCTTCTTCTAAATTCTTTTGGCCACCAGGGTAAACCCCGTTAGAAAATCTTCGACTTTCTTATCGGCTGGCTCACATGGAACGACAACCTGTATATTTACTCCTTTTAGAAATAAATTTCTAACGGGGTAAAAAGCTTGAGGGGACTGCCCTTCGGATCATTGGTGGGACTTTCCTTCCGGTTGCCTCTGCTTCAATTCCGAAGAAGAGGACCGCTTCCTTAAAATATTTCTTCATCCGAAATCGTTTTGGGACCACTCCCTTCTGGATGGAAAACTTCAGGTTCGATTGAGCGGTTAAGACCTGAATGGCTGCTTCCTTGGGGGCTTTTGGAAATGAAAAAGGATTGAGAAGGTGGTTGACCGCCCACCGGATGGTCTGTGTGCGATAATGAGACCGTTCTCGTTTTCCAAGAAAGGGATGTTCAAAGGGAAGCCCCCGGATAAAAACGGAAACGAAGCAGGCAAGGAGAATCGATTCAGAAATTGGTTGGCCTACTTTTACCAGGCGATCCAGAAGGGCAAAGAAGGAGAGGAGAAGTTGCCGGTTCTTTTGGCAGGAAATCGCATTCTCTCCGAGAGCCCTGCGGAGGTCCGGAAAGAACGAGAAGAGCAATCCGGTTTCGATCATCATGCGGAACGAGGGGGCTGCAGCGCCTTCTTTCAACTCCCTCAGGAATTCGTCCCGGACTCTTGAAGGAGAACATTTTTTTATCTCTTCCCTGTGCCTCAAAATGGCCTGATAGGTCTTCTCTTCAATATCGAATCCGGTACGTGCGGTATGTCGAATAACGCGGATCATCCGTACAGGGTCCTCTTTAAATTTTTCATCCGGATCGCCGATGGTCCGGATCATCTGTTGGTCTAAATCGGCCACCCCGCCCACATAGTCAATGATGCTGAAATCGGCAATGTTATACAGGAGACCATTGATCGTAATGTCGCGGCGAAATGCATCTTCCTCAGGAGTTCCAAAGCTATCGGTTCGGAGAACCTGACCGTCTTCGGTCAGGTTCTCCTCAAATTCGGAATGACTCCTGAACGTAGAGACCTCTACGGTCTTTCCGCCTTTAAAAAAGATGTGGACCAACCTGAAACGGCGCCCGATGATCCGGCTGTTTTTAAAAAGGTCGTGGATCTCATGGGGGTGGGCATTGGTGGCGATGTCGAAATCTTTCGGGACCTTTCCGAGGAGAAGATCGCGGACGCTTCCCCCGACGAGGCAGGCTAAATATCCGTGGTGGTGAAGGCGGTAGAGAACCTTCAGGGCTTCTTCATCGATCATGGATCTGGATATTGGGTGTTCTGATCTTGGAATGATGAGTGGAATCATTTTGAGAGAGTGAGCGCTCCTGGCGTGCAAACCCTGATGCATTGGGGATTTCCCAGACAGAGATCGCAGTGATAAGTTTTTCCGTCGAAAATGGTCAGGGCATCAAAAGGGCATTGTTTGGCTCTTTGATGACTCCAGATGAATTTTTTTCTCTCCTGAGCAGGTTTCCCTTCCTCCCCATCGAGACATTTCATCTCCTTACACTGGCGGCAGAGAAGGGGGGTATTGAAGCTCGTACCGAGATCGTCCTTTTGGATACGAATCGCTGATTTTTCTGTATGGATCATCCCTAAGTGGAAAAGAGAACAGACCATCTCACAGAGATGACACCCACTACATTTTTTTAAATCAACTTTAATCCTCATCGTTTGTGACCTGATGGAATTGTTTAATATCAGCGATGGGTAATCTTCCCTTAACATAAAGCTACCCCCCGATAATAACCCCACCCAGCCTCCCCTTACATTAAGGGGAGGTGTGGAGGGGTTAAGAGGGTGAAAGCGCTCAAAAAAGACGGAAGAACCTTATTTGACTGTTGGCGCTTGGAATTTGGTAATTATCATACCATTTATATCAACCCTTTGCATCGATCCCAAGCCTTTTTAACGTTTCTTTCTTAGGTACCCCATTCTCATTCCATCCATGGAGACGATAATACTCCTTGAGCATCCCATCAAATTCTTCCCTTGAGATCACTTCACCCTTGGCCGGTCCTTCCGGTATAGGTTCGTCAAAATACCTTCTGGGGAGAGTATCGTCTTTCCGGGACATTCCATCCTTGACGAGCATCATTCTTTCTAAGGTGTAAATCCTCTCGCCAATCGTCTGCAATTCTTTTGGTGTAAATTTAATACCTGTGGAGAGGGAAATGAAATTGACGAATTCTTTATATCCTGGAGCGCGGGGGCTTGAGAAAACCGTGAGGAAACGGCAGAAACCAAGGGAGTCTGACACGGCATTGAGGAGTTCATGCCACCAGACCATTCGCCCTTTGCCAGAATAAGAAGAGAAATGACTGCTGACCGGACCACCATAGATCTTTTTCAATACTTCTTCTGGAAGGCCCAGAACGTCTATTGAAGGGCGACTTCTCATGTGGCAAGCGCCCCGCGTGGAGGTAGCCATTCCCAGAGCAAAACTTTTTGGCAATCGTTCGTCGGTCATCTCTATAGGGAAATTTTTAATACTAAGGAGATAATCTTCCGAACCTTTTCCGAACTTTTCGTTTGCGAAAGGGCCTTCTGCCAGAATGTTTCCAAATCCCTTTCTCTGTGCAATCTGATGAAGAAGTTGAAGAATGGATTCCCCATCTCCCCAGTCGAGTGACATCCCGGTCTGTTTTTTGTCGAGGATTCTCCTTTGATACAGTTCCATAGCCCATGCAATGTAGGAACCCGTGGAAATGGTGTCAATGCCATAGCGGTTGCATAGCTCGGTCGCATAGATAATATTTTCTAAATCAAGGTTTCCCAATTTCGTTCCCATAGAGCCGATGGAGGCGTATTCAGGCCCTTCGCCTTTGGTCCCGCTATATTGGCCTTCTGCGAGGGAATAGCGATGACGGCAATGGGCAGGGCAACCAAAACAGGAGAGCATTCCAGAAGAGTAGGGTTCCAATGCCTCCGCCTCCAGAGCATACCCCTGGTCACCGATCGTTGTAAATTGATTGTTACGGATACTTAAAAAACCCATAGCATTGGCATATTGAAAGAGAAGAGGGGTCCCATATCTTCCCAGGGCTTGAACCCACTTTGAATCCATCAGTCCCTTCAACTGCCTGAGGTAATACTTGAGATAATGTTTCGGATAAGAGATCGTGATTCCCAGGGTTCCTCTCACGGCCACGGCTTTAAGATTCTTAGAACCCATGACCGCTCCCATGCCGGTTCTTCCAGCAGAGTTTTTTATGCCGGTGCGAATGGAAGCGAATCTGACTAAATTCTCACCTGCCAGACCAATACAGGCGACCTGAATCTTTTCATCTCCCAATTTCTCCCGAATCCTCAGTTGTGTTTGAACGGTATCCAAACCTGAAATTGATGTCGCGTCCCGAATCTCAATCTCTCTGTTTTTGATCATGAGATAGACCGGTTTTCGGCTTCTACCTGTGATCACCAGATGGCTAAACCCGGCCTGAACCAATTCTGCCCCAAAATCCCCACCCATATTGGAGTCTCCGAGATGACCTGACTCCGGAGATTTGGCAGTGATGTTCATTCGGGAGCCAAAGCCGAGGGCGCCGGTAAGAAGCCCTGCTCCAAAGATGAGAGGGTTTTCCGGGGAGAGGGGATCGAGTTCCGGAGAATAGACCTTGGAAAGGAGATACATATTGATCCCTCTTCCACCCAGGAATTTTTTGCGGAGACCTAAGGGAGTTGGTTTGATTTTGATCGAGGAGTTGCTTAAATTGATGAAGGCGATTTTTCTTTCAAGGACCATTTCCGGCCAATTATAACAGAATTGAGTTGATGATTACACAGATTTTGAAAAAATGATTCCACAGATTATTCTCTATTCATCAATGCGGTTCTAATCGATGTAATCGGCCATAATTGTTGTAATCAGAGATTTCTGAAATTTTTCAGAAATCTCAAAGAATATTCTTGACAAACGACCGGAATCGGAAAACAATCTAATTACAGGGGGAAAAAGATGAAAATCCAAGAGGTCCGGGCAAAGGCAAAGGCTCTCGGGATCAAAAGCACTTTTGGATTAAAAAAGGAGGAGTTGATCCGGAGGGTGCAAAAGGCTGAAGGCAATTTTGATTGCTTTGGGACGGCAAACGAATATTGTGACCAATTCCAATGCTGTTTCCGAGACGATTGTTTTCGCTTTGTTAAAGAGTGAAACCTAATGCTTTATCCCAAGAGAAATGCCATAACATTGGGACCGATATTGTATTTCGGTTATCTATTCTAATGACCTTTGCATAAGTAATGGAACAGGATATTGTAATCCGCCGTTCACCCTGAGCCTGTCGAAGGGTGCGCTGGTCATGGTTCGACGAGCTCACCATGACCGGAAGGGGGATAAAACTTTGCATTACTTTTGCAAAGCTCAATAATAGGGGTGACAAACATTTAGAAATCCGAAGAAAGGATATCCTATGTCAGAGATGACGGTTCGGCTTTTTGAGGCATTGAATAAGTATGGTCGTTTTCCAACTCTTCCATTGGGTATCAAGTTGGCTAAAGAAGGTGAAAACATCTCACAAAAGGTAAAATATCCACTGAAAGATATTGGGACCCGCCTCGCTGCATGTCAGGGATTGACACTCTCAAGGACCTTCGGTTGGACGATTGCCTTCAGGAAGGAAGATCATGCATGCCCTCTTGCTCATATCTTTTTAGGACAGATTAAACCTGATCTATTTCTCCAAGGTACGATTGCCGGGTCGTATCAGGACCTGGATGAATGTGCAAGGACCATGGAGGCCTCCTTTCCCCGGTGGCCATTGAGTTCTGTCCAGGAAGTATGGATATCCCCTCTCAACCTCTGTGAATTTGAGCCGGATCTGGCTATGGTTTACGGAAATCCTGGACAGATACTTGTCCTGATTCACGCGGCTAATTTTAGAAAGGGGACGGGGATCAAATCGCTGAGCCATGGCCGTGGGGGATGTGCGACCTGGATAGCTGGAGTCATCCAATCCAAGGAATGCACTTATATGATTCCGGGTTCGGGGGAGAGGGTGTTTGCCGGAGCTCAGGATCATGAGATGTCTTTCGCCATCCCGTATTCACAGTTTGAAAACATGATGAGTGGGTTGGAATTCATGAGAAAAAAGGGGGCCTACCGGTATCCGGTTCCCAATCTCTCCTTATTGTCGCAGCCCAAAATCCCTAAAGAATATTTTTCGATTGATCCTGACTTTAAACCTGATCCCACCAACAAGTAACATCATGGTAAGCCGTGCTATGGGGGGGAAAAGGTGAGGCAATCCTTCCAGTTGAAGAGATCCGAGAAATTTAGTGATCTTTGGGGAGTTCGCAGAGCTCAATGAGAACGCCGCTGGATGATTTCGGATGAATAAAGGCCACTTTGGTATTATGAGCGCCTGGCCTCGGTTTCTGGTCAATCAGGGTGGCACCTTTCTCAAGATAGGCTTTTACCTCTGATTCCACATCCTCCACCTCGAAACAGATGTGATGAATGCCCTGTCCTTTGGTCTCCAGGAATTTTACCAGCGGAGAGTCCGGTTCCGCGGGCTGGACCAGCTCAATATTTGATTCCCCGATTTTGAAAAATCCCACTTTTGTTTTTTGGGCAGTAACCACTTCCACACCAGAAAGGGTGAGATCCATCACCTCCTGATAGAACTTAGCAGCCTCTTCCAGATTGTTTACAGCAATAGCTATATGGTTTATTTTTTTGAGCATATCTAACTCCTTTAAATCCGAAATTCGAATATCGAAATCCGAAACAAATCCTAAATTCGAATGTTCAAAACGTTACTCAGTCTTCCGTATAATGGAACCAAATATATTCATAAGCTCAGTCGCTTCATTTTCTAAATATTTTCGTTCCCTTTCGATCTCAGTTTCAGATCTGGTGTCTATTAACCGCAACCAATATCTGCTCTCTTTGGCCTCCTTACGACATATTTTTATTCTCATCATAAAGTCCTTCTTACCTAATGCTTCATTGGCTTCAATGTAATTGGCACCAACAGACCCAGAAGCGTTGATAAGTTGTTTTCCATCTTCAATGTTCGATGCCGTTTTGGGCAATTTCTTAAGGAAATTTCTTACATTTTTTGCAAATGCAAGTGTTCGATCCTCTAAGTCATAGGTTTTCAAGTTTTGTATTTCGGTCATTCGATATTGTTTCGAAATTCGAATTTCGTGCTTCGAATTTAAAATTTAATGTTTTCTTTGATGTATTTGATGATATCTTCAGTGGAAGCGCCGGGTTGAAAGATTTCCCGGATCCCAGCTTTTTTTAATGCCGGGATATCATCGACTGGAATGATCCCACCTCCAAAAACAAGGATATCTTCGGCCTTTTTCTCTATAAGAATCTGAACCACCTTTGGGAAGAGATTGTTGTGGGCACCCGAGAGGCTTGACAAACCCACGATATCCACGCCTTCCTGGATGGCCGCATTTGCAATCTGTTCAGGGGTCTGTCGTATTCCTGTATAGATGACTTCCATGCCTGCGTCTCTCAATGCCCGAGCAATGACTTTGGCCCCCCTGTCATGGCCATCTAATCCTGGCTTTGCAACAAGCACTCTGATCTTCCGACTCATAAACCCTCCATACGCAACGCGTATAGCGTCTAAATTCCAAATCACAAATTCCAAATCCCAAATAAGCTCCAAATTTCAATTTCCAATGACCGAAAAATCCTCTTTCGAATTTGGGTAATTGAGATTTATTTGGGATTTGGTGCTAGGAATTTGATAATTCATTTATCGTTCCCTATATTCCCCAAACACTTCTCTTAGGGTGTCTGAGATTTCACCCAGGGTTGCATAGACTTTAACCGCCTCTACAATAGGGGGAACGACATTGTCCGTCCCCTGGGCTGCCTTCTTGAGAACAGTCAAGGTTTCTTTTACTTTTGCCTGGTCCCTTTCTTTTTTTACCCTTGCCAGTTTTTCCTTCTGGTATTGTTCCACTTCCGGTTTGATGCGGAGGATATTTCTGAGAGGTTCTTCTTCAATCTGAAACTGGTTCAATCCGACAATGACCCTCTTCTTGGTCTCAATCTCTTTTTGATACTGGTAAGCGCTTTCTCCGATCTCTCCCTGCATGAAACCGGACTCAATGGCTTTGATAGCGCCGCCCATGGCTTCGATCTTCTCGATATATTGCATCGACTTTTTTTCGATTTCATCGGTCAAAGCTTCAACAGCATAGGAGCCGCCAAGGGGATCAATCATATCGGCCACGCCACTCTCGTAGGCTATGAGTTGCTGGGTCCTCAAGGCAAGCCTGACTGAATCTTCCGTGGGCAGGGCATAGGCTTCATCCCTGGAATTGGTGTGAAGTGACTGGGTTCCGCCCAACACGGCCGCCAAAGCCTGAAAGGCTACTCTTACGACATTGTTGTCAGGTTGCTGGGCAGTAAGCGAACAGCCCGCCGTCTGGGTGTGGAACCGCAGCATGCACGAATCTTCTCTTTTTGCATTAAATCGTTCCTTCATGATTTTTGCCCACAGTCTTCTTGCCGCTCTGAATTTAGCGACCTCTTCGATGAAGGTGTTGTGACAGCAGAAGAAGAAAGCAAGCCTGGAGGCAAAAGAATCCACATCAAGCCCTGCCCGAATGGCTGCTTCCACATAGGCAATGCCATCGGCCAGTGTAAAAGCGACTTCCTGAACAGCCGTGCAACCCGCCTCACGCATGTGGTAACCGCTGATGCTGATAGTATTCCACCGGGGGACACGGTCCTTACAAAAGGCAAAGATATCGGTGACGATTCGCATCGATTCAAGGGGAGGGTAGATATAAGTTCCTCTTGCCGCATATTCTTTCAATATGTCATTCTGAATGGTTCCCTGGAGGATTTCGCTTTTGACTCCCTGTTTTTCTGCAACGGCGATATACATCGCCAGCAAAATCGCGGCAGTCGCATTGATTGTCATGGAAGTGGAGACCTTGTCAAGGGGAATGCCATCAAAGAGAATTTCCACGTCCTTCAGGGAATCAATGGCAACGCCCACTTTTCCGACTTCGCCGTCAGCCAAAGGATGGTCGGAGTCATAACCGATCTGCGTGGGGAGATCGAAAGCAACACTCAATCCGGTCTGTCCATTTTCTAAAAGATACTTGTACCGTTTATTCGTCTCTTCGGGTGTGGCGAATCCTGCATACTGACGCATGGTCCAGTGGCGCCCTCGATACATGGTGGGTTGAACTCCACGGGTAAAGGGATATTCTCCGGGGAATCCAAGTTTAGCACAATAATCGAGGTCAACCAGGTCGAGAGGGGTGAAGAGCCGCTTGAGTTCGATATGGGAAGTCGTCTTGAAGGAAGGTTCCCGTTCGGGAGATTTGGAGAGCGCTTTATTGAGGATTGACTTTTCCCATCTCTCCATCTCTTCACGAATGTTTTTAGACATAAATCACCTCATAAATCCGAAATCCGAATATCGAAACTCGAAACAAATCCGAATGACCGAATTTTCAAAACGTTTTAATTCTGCTTTTTGGATTATAAGTTTTGAACATTTGAATTTGTTTCGAAATTCGTATTTCGTGCTTCGGATTTCCGCTTTACAGTGGTATATTTCCGTGTTTTCGCCAGGGGTTGGTATCAACTTTGGTCTTTAAGATATCGAGAGCCTGAATGATTTTGGGACGGGTCTCCTCCGGTTCGATGATTTCATCAACGTATCCCAGTTCTGCGGCTTTATATGGGCTCGCAAATTTCATCTGATATTCCGAAACCAACTGCTCACGAGTTTCTTTTGGGTCTTCTGCCTCTTTGATCTCGTTACGGAAGATGATGTTGACGGCTCCCTCGGCGCCCATAACAGCAATCTCAGCTGTGGGATAACAGTAATTGATATCTCCCCGGATGTGCTTCGAGGACATCACATCGTAAGCTCCGCCATAGCCCTTGCGGGTGATGATCGTAATCTTGGGAACGGTGGCTTCGCAGAAAGCATAGAGGAGCTTGGCTCCATGTCGGATAATCCCTCTTGATTCCATATCGATCCCCGGAAGGAACCCGGGAACATCGACAAAGGTGATCAGCGGTATGTTGAAACAATCACAAAAGCGGACGAACCGGCCAGCTTTCACGGAAGAGTCAGGATCGAGTGATCCGGCCAACCAGTTGGGTTGATTGGCAATAATCCCCACAGGCATTCCATTGAAGCGGGCGAAGCCGACAACAATATTCTTGGCCCAATCCTTCTGGACTTCGAGAAAATGTCCATAGTCGACCACGCCAAGGATGATCTTCTTCATGTCGTAGGCTTTTTTTGAATCTTCAGGGACGACTTTTTTTAAAGCTTCATCCATCCTATTGGGATCGTCGATGCAGGGGATGACGGGAGGTTTTCCCCGGTTATTTTGGGGGAAAAAGCTGAGGAGCTCTTTGATCAGGTGAATGGTTTCCTCATCATTCTCTCCGGCAAAGTGGGCCACTCCACTCTTTTCCATATGGACTTTGGAACCGCCCAGCAGTTCAGAGGTGATGGGCTTTCCATCAGGAGTTTCTGTCTTGCCGAGGGCGGCCCGGATGACATCTGGACCGGTGATATGGAGGTAGCTCGTTTTTTGTGTCATCAGGATGAAGTCGGTCATGGCAGGAGAATAGACGGCTCCGCCTGCGCAGGGGCCCATAATGGCAGAGATTTGTGGGATGACTCCAGAGGCGAGGACATTTCTCAAGAAGATGTATGCGTAACCCGCGAGGCTTTCCACACCTTCCTGAATACGCGCACCGCCAGAATCATTGAGCCCGATGAAAGGCGCTCCGGTCTTCATGGCGAGATCCATTACCTTGCAGATTTTCTCCGCAAACGCCATCCCGAGGGCACCTCCAAAAACAGTGAAGTCCTGAGAGAAGAGATAGACCAGGCGTCCGTTCACTTTTCCGTAGCCCGTGACGACCCCATCCCCCCAGAACTTCTTGCTCTCCATCCCGAAATCATGGCAGCGATGGGTGACGAAACGGTCCAGTTCAACGAACGATCCAGGATCGAGAAGAAGATCAATACGCTCACGGGCAGTCAGTTTTTTGTCTTTGTGTTGCTTATCGATTCTTTCCTGTCCCCCGCCCAGAAGGGCTTCCGCTCTTCTTTTCTCCAACCCCTTCCGTATATCATCGATCGATCTCATGGATGGATCTCCCCTCATTAAGAATAAATCCGAAGCACGAAATCCGAAATTCGAAACAATCCCTAATGATTAAATTTCAAATGTTCTAAATAAGATGAAGTTTAAAGACATTCGGGTTTTGAAAATTCGAATTTGTCCTTCGACAAGCTCAGGATGGTGAGCAAAGTCGAACCATTTCGGATTGGTCCGAAACGGACGCTTCGCCCGATATTCAAATTTTGAGTTTAATGAGATTTCAACTCCTCTATCATCATTTTTTCTGCCAGGGAATAGGGATCGGTCTCGCGTTTCGTCAGACCCTCCAGTATGGTTTCCCATCCTCCGTCTTTCTCGATCTTCTGGATAAAACGGGACATCACTTCTGATTCAAGGACTTCGAGGAAAGTGGCCTTTGCCCTTTCTCTAAGTTTCTTCTGCAGAGCCTGACCTTGCTCCATCGCCTGCTTATGGCGGTAAATTCCATAGACCAACTCAAATATCCCTTTTCCCTGGATGGCTTCGGTCTTAAAGATGGCGGGCTCCCAGCCATCCTCTCTCTTTCGGCCCATTTCCAGGACCATTCGAAGATCCCGTTCCACTTTCTCCGTTCCCTCGCGGTCACATTTATTGATGACGAAGAGGTCCCCAATTTCTATGATGCCTGCCTTGATTGCCTGGATGTCATCTCCTAATCCCGGGATCAGGACAACAATAGAGGTATGGGCCGTATTCACAATTTCTACTTCATCCTGACCTACGCCTACGGTCTCGACCAGGATGATGTCTTTCCCCATGGCATCCATCACATTGACGATATCCTGGGTAGATCGGGAGAGCCCTCCCAGACACCCCCGTGTGGCCAGAGAGCGGATGAAGACCCCTTCATCCGTAGCGTGGCGCTGCATCCGGATCCGATCTCCGAGGATCGCTCCGCCGGTAAAGGGACTGGTGGGATCGACCGCTACGATTCCCACCGTTTTTCCTTCCTTGCGGAAGAAATCGACCATCTTATCAACAAGCGTTGATTTACCGGAACCCGGAGGGCCGGTGATCCCGATGATGTAGGCATTTCCTGTTTTGGGATAGAGTTCCTTGAGGGCATCCATCGCTGAAGGGATCCGGTCGTCAATATCCCTCATCAACCGGGATGCCGCCCGTATATCGCCGTTTAATATTTGTCTGGCAAGGCTCATCGTTTTAATAACCTATCAGAATTGGATAGAAGAAGCAAACAATAAAAAGAGAGTTATGAGTGTAGAGTTTAGAGTTTTGAATTTAAATTGACAATCTTTAAGTTCTCAATTCATCACTCAAAATTCAGAATTCATATTTTACAACGCTCTTCCGGGGACGCCGATGTGTCTTGCAATGACGATCCGCTGAACCTCAGAGGTTCCTTCACCGATGTCTAACAATTTTTGGTTACGGTAGTGGCGTTCGACGGCGTATTCCTTCATCAATCCGTAACCCCCGTGGAGCTGAACCGCCTGGTAGGCCACCCGGTGATACATCTCAGAGCAGAACATCTTTGCCATGGCCGATTCCTTCGAAAAGGAGCGGTGCTGCTCGCAGAGCCAGCAGGCCTTGTACAGCAATAGCCTTGCCAACTCAATCTCCGTGGCCATGTCGGCCAGCTTAAAGGCATTGACCTGGAATGTGCCGATGGGTCTTCCGAACTGCTCCCGTTCGCTGGCATATTTCAGGGCCAATTCAAAAGCGCCCTGGGCTCCCCCCAGTCCCATGGCTGCAATGCTGAGCCTTCCGCCGTCAAGGGTGGCGAGCATCTGGTGGAACCCATCTCCCCTGCGGCCCAGAAGATTTTCCTTTGGCACTCTGCAATCTGTGAAATAGAGTTCTCCCGTGTTGGAAGCCCGCCAAACCATCTTCCCATGCATGGCTTTTGTCGTAAAACCAGGAGTGCCATTCGGGACCAGAATACAGGAAATTTCATTCTTCCCACCCTCTCTCTTGCCCGTGACTGCCTGGACCACGCAAACCTTGCTGATATCCGTAGTGGAATTGGTAATAAATATTTTTGAGCCATTGATGACCCAGTGGTTTCCGTCCAGGACTGCATTCGTCTTGGAAGCTCCGGCATCCGAACCGGCATTCGGCTCGGTCAAGCCAAAAGATGAAAGGGCTTTGCCGGCGCAGAGATCCGGGAGCCATTTCTGCTTCTGTTCTTCACTTCCGTAATACCAGATCGGCGAGATGCCCAGGGAGTTTCCCGCGGCCAATGTCGCCGCGTGGGACCCATCAATTCGGGCAATCTCTTCAACGGAGATGATATAAGAGACGTAGCCCACATTGCTTCCGCCATAGTCTTCGCTCACAAAGGGGCCAAACAGACCAAGGTCTCCCATTCTTTTAGTCAACGTGTAGGAAAATTCTTCTTTGTCATCCAGTTCCTGAGCGATGGGAGCGATCTCCTTTTCAGCGAAATTCCGGACCATCTTACGGAGCATTTGCTGTTCTTCGTTGAGATCAAAGTCGAGAGCCATACCTACCTCCGAAGGAAATCCGAAATCCGAATATCGAAATCCGAAACAAATCCGAAATTCCAAATTTCAAAATTCTAAGATTACGTTTGAGACATTTGAATTTTGAAGATTAGGGATTGTTTCGAAATTCGAATTTCGTGCTTCGAATTTTAAGTTTGATTCCTACAAACCTTTAACCACATGGTTGCAAAGGGCGAGTATCCCCGCCCTCCGCAACAACCCTCTTAACTACTTGATGGGTTTAAAATATTTGATATCCAGGATGTTTCCTTCACGGTCTTTTTTCGCTTTAAAGACCGCTTCCACAGGCATTCCGATGTAAACCTTTTCAAAATCAATTTCGCCTAACCAGTGAATGAGAAAACCCTGAGTCCCATCGATCTGAACGGTGGCCACGATGGAAGGTTTCTCTTTTCTGATCCCCTGGTAAGTCTCATAGCATGCGGTAAATGTATGGACTGTCCCCTTGGTTCCGACATCGAGGTATTTATCTTCCAGTCTTGCAAAACATTTCTCGCAAAATATTTTTGCGGGGACGTAGAGAGTATTGCAGGCGTCGCATTTCGCCCCGAAGATTTTCCCATTCATCAGTTCCCGAAAGAACTTTTCGCCTGCTCTGCCAACGGTATAGATGTAGCTCATGGGAATCTGGCCTTCCCAGTATCCGATGTCTGTCGTCTTCTGATATCGTTCAATCAATGCCATATTCTCACCTCCTAAATAGGAAATCCGAAATCCGAATATCGAAACTCGAAACAAATCCGAATTTTCAAAGCCCCAATGTCCTAACCCTTTTTTGTTTTGACCATTTGAAATTTGGTCATTTGAGATTGTTTCGAATTTCGTGCTTCGAGATTCGAATTTTATCTTTATTTGATTGGTTTAAAATATTTAATATCTGTGATCGATCCGGTTCGTTCTTCGGGCGGCTTCCAGACCGCTTTCACTTTCATTCCACGATGAATCTTCCATGGGTCCACCTCACCGAGATGATGGAGAATCCCCATCCCCTTGGTGGCTCCGTCGATTTCAATAATGCCTGGAGTAATCGGCCTGACACCTCCCTTGATGTCAAGACGCATGGCCTTCCAGTCCACATAGCCTACAATCCAGGTATTGACAATGCCCGTATCCTTCACATAAACCCATTCGCTCGTTGGACACCAACAGAGTTCGCAGAACATTCTGGGTGGGATCAGGATGCGGTGGCATTTATCGCATTTCTTGGCAATAATTTTCCCGTTTTTTAGCTCAGCCAGATATCGGCCGATGGCCGGGCCATTATCCCAGGCATATTTTAATTTAGGCTCCCACTTCACGGAAAGAACCTTCCCACCCAAAATTTCCTCGGCACTCAGTTTTGTTGCCGTTTTTTCAACCATCTTTTTGGTAATTTCCATTTTTTCACCTCCTTTTAGAGATTTCTAAAAAGGTCCAGAAATCTCTGATTACATAGATTATGAGCCGATTACACAGATTCGAAATGCATTGAGCGTAATGAGGAATCTATTAATCATCTTATGAAATCTGTGTAATCAAGAGAGCATGTTGGAGTTTCTCCCAGCTCTCTTTAGCTTCTCAATACGACTACGGTTCCGACCTGCATTAAATCGCCCCAAGCATTGGCGACACCGCAGGTGGGATTTCCTGGGACCTGCCGTTTGCCAGCCGTTCCCTTCAGCTGAAGATAGAGCTCAATGACTTTCATTAAGCCGGCTGCCGCAATGGGGTTTCCAACTCCAAGCAGTCCTCCCGAAGGAGAGGTTGGCAGGTTTCCATCCCTATTAAAGTGTCCATCCACCAGCATCTGGACAGATTTGCCCCGAGGCGCCAGCATCAATCCTTCAATGTGATGGAGTTCTTTGTAAGTGAAGGGATCATAAGGTTCCGCAATATGAATTTCCTTAGAGGGTTCTTTGATTCCAGCCATTTTGTAAGCCTGACGTGCGGCCACTTCGAGATAATCGGGATAGTAGAGATCCCGGGTACACCAGTAAGCTGTATCCAGGCTCCAACCGCAGCCATCAATCCAGATCGGTTTCTCGGTGATCCGGCGGGCCACATGTTCAGCCGCCAATATGATGCATGCCGCACCATCGCTCGTGGGGCTGATGTCGAGGCGATTCACGGGCCAAGCCATGATCTCGGAGTTGAGAACATCCTGGACCGTTACTTCACCGGGGATTTGGGCAGAAGGATGGTCCAACGCATTCTTCTTATTTTTCACAGCGACCAATGCAATATCCTCTTTCCTGTAACCGTGCGTGGTCATAAATCGGTTCATTTCAATGGCGAAGATATAGATCAGGGTAGGGTAGAGGGGTTGTTCTGTTGTGTGATCGAAAATAGTTAAAAATGCACCAGCCGGGTGAGGATAGGCTGAAGACATTTTTTCCTCTGCTACGACCAAACAGGTATCGAACATCCCCGAGGCCACATGAAACCAGCCGTGGATCGGGGAAAGCACGCCTGTTCCACCGCCCACAAAGTGTCGCATGTATGGTTTTCGATAAGCCCCCGAGCCATCCGAAAGGTATTCCCCTTTCATGTGGACACCATCAAAGGCGTCCGGGGCTGTTCCATTGACGACACAATCGATGTCTGAAAGCTTCATTTCACAGGAGTCAAGAGCCATTTTGGTGGCCTCATAGGCTAGTTCTTTTGGCGTCTCCTGAGTGTTTCTATAAAATTTGGTTAGACCTGCTCCAACTATGGCAACTCTTCTCATTCCTTTCACCTCCTTTAATTGCTTAGAATAACTACAGTGCCAGTCGTTGTGGGAATACCTCTCCAACTTTGAGCCAGTCCTGTGGTTACGTTTTTAAGTTGATTTTTCCCTGCTTCACCTCTCAACTGCCGGACCACTTCGAACACTTTATGGCCTCCATTGAGTTCGTAGAGGTTTCCCACTCCGAGACAGCCTCCGGAGGGGTTGACGGGGAATTCTCCGGTGATCTCAGTTCCTCCGATTTCAGTCAGAGGACCAGCTTCTCCTTTTCTACAGATTCTCATTGCTTCAAGATGCTGGAGTTCCTTATAAGAGAATTCGTCGTTGATCTCCGCAAAGTCGATCTCTTTTCTGGGATAACGAATTCCTGCCATTTTATAAGCCATCTCCGCTGCCATTTGCGCATAGATGGCTTGTCCCCAATTCCTTGTTTCAAGACCTGGTGTATCGGAACACCATCCAATCCCTCTGATCCAGATGGGTTTATCACAAAGAGTTTTTGCCGTCTCTTCTTCTGCGAGGACAACTACCACTGCCCCATCCGAATGAGGACTGATGTCCATCTGGGTTAATGGATAAGAGATGACTTCTGAATTGAGAACATGGTCTGTGTCAATCAGAACGCTATGACCTGCATAAGGATTATTCAAGGCATTTCTTTTATTTTTCACAACAACCTTTGCACATTGTTCCCGTGTCGTTCCGGTTTCATACAAAAATCTGGCCATCTCCAATCCTGCGACAGCATGGGGGCTTTCTTTAAGTGGCCGGTTGTAGATAGGGTCCATGGCAAAGGTCACCATCTCTGACAGGGTTAACATGTTTGACGCTTTACTCAATCCCTGCGCGACGGATATGGGACCAATGCCAGAAAGGATCATCATATACGCGGATGTCAATGAGTGAATGAAATCACCAGAGACGGTATAGATAGGTCTGAGCACTGCACCCAATTGATCCGGTGAATACTCATCAGCGATGCTATACCCTTCAAAAAAGTCCTCAGAGGTAGCAACAAAAGAATCGATATCCTTTGGTTGAACGCCAGCATCGAGATAGGCTTTCATCGCTGCCTCGTAGGTCAACTCCCGATAGGAGACATCAGGCGTGGTGGCCCGGAATCCTGTTGTCCCTATGCCAATAATTGCAACTCGTTTTGACATTTATGAATCCCTCCTTTCTATAAAGCTAAATTTTGAACTTTGAACTTTGAGTTTTGAGATTCTAATCCCTTCACCCCCCTTCCTTTTAAGTTCGGAGTTCGGAGTAATGAGTTCGGAGATTTATAATAAAACACTCCGAACTACGAACTAATAACTCCGAACTATTATTTTCTGGGTTTGATATTCTCCCGGACCCATTTGACTGCTTCTTCAATAGGTGTCCCGGGCACGAAGAGCGCTTTCGCACCGCACTCTTTCAGTGCGGAGATATCCTCTTCGGGAATGATCCCTCCTCCGAAGACGACGATATCGCTTGCCCCTTTCTCCTTGAGCAATTGGATGACCTGAGGAAAGATATAGTCATGGGCTCCTGAAAGGATGGAGAGTCCTATCCCATCGACGTCTTCCTGAATGGCGGCGGCTACAATCTGCTCCGGCGTCTGATGAAGCCCAGTATAGATGACTTCAAACCCTGCGTCACGGAATCCTCTTGCGATCACTTTTGCGCCGCGGTCATGCCCATCGAGACCCGGTTTGGCAATCAGGATTCGAACTTTCCGTTCCATGCTTTCCTCCGTCAAATAGTTCGGAGTTATTAGTTCGTAGTTCGGAGTGTATAAATCTAAACTTAATTAAGCTTTTTACTCCGAACTCCTAACTCCGAACACCGAACTAAAAGTATCCAGGATCCGTATATCTCCCAAAGACCTCGCGCCAGACGTCGCAGATTTCCTGGATCGTTGCGTATTCCCTGACCGCATTGATAATGTGAGGCATCAGGTTGTCTCCATCGAGGGAGGCTTTACGAATCTCTCCAAGGCATTCTTTTACTTTCGGATTGTTTCGCGTTCTCCTGACCTCTTGAAGCCTTTTTAACTGCCTTTCTTCGATTTCCGGACTCATCCTCCATATCGTAATGGGTGGATGGTCGGTCACATACTTATTCACTCCAACCGTCACCTTCTCATTGGCATCGGTCTGTCTCTGGAATCGATAGGCGGCTTCTGCGATTTCCATCTGGGGATAGCCTCTTTCGATGGCTTTCACCATGCCGCCCATTTCATCGATCTTCCGGATATAATCCCATGCTTTTTCTTCCATCTGATGGGTCAGCGCCTCTACAAAATAAGAGCCGGCGAGAGGATCGATGGTATTGGTCACGCCGGTTTCCTCGGCTAGGATCTGCTGTGTCCTCAGGGCGATCGTCACCGCCTCTTCGGTAGGAATGGCATAGGTCTCATCGAGTGAGTTTGTATGAAGCGATTGGGTTCCACCCAGCACAGCAGCAAGCGCTTCATAGGCTGTTCGAATTACATTGTTAAAAGGCTGCTGGGCGGTCAAAGAACAACCTGCGGTCTGGGTGTGAAAACGAAGCATCCATGAACGAGGTTTCTTTGCCATGAAACGCTCCCTCATGATCTTTGCCCAGATCCTACGGGCCGCCCTGTATTTAGCGATCTCTTCGAAGAAGTCGATGTGTGAATCGAAAAAGAAGGAGAGTCTCGGGGCAAAATCATCCACATCGAGTCCCCTCTCTGTGGCGGCTTCCACATAGGCAATTCCATCAGCGAGGGTGAAGGCAAGTTCCTGTACTGCGGTTGAACCGGCCTCACGAATGTGATAGCCGCTGATGCTGATCGTATTCCACCGCGGGACTTCTTTGGTGCAGTATTCGATCGTATCTACAATGATGCGGATGGAGGGGCGGGGAGGAAGCATGAAGGTTTTCTGGGCGATGAATTCCTTCAGCATGTCGTTCTGGATCGTGCCTCCGATCTCTTTTTTGCTCACGCCCTGTTTTTCCGCCAACACGATATACATGGCCAACAGAATCGAAGCAGGCGGATTGATCGTCATGGAGGTCGTCACCTTATCAAGAGGAATTCCCTCGAAAAGAACCTCCATGTCTTTTAAGGTATCAATCGCCACCCCGCATTTTCCGACCTCACCCCTGGCATTGGGGGAGTCGCTGTCATAACCCATCAACGTGGGATAATGGAAAGCAATCGAGAGTCCAGTCTCTCCGTGATTTAGTAGGTAGTGAAAACGCTGGTTAGTTTCTTCCGGGCCGCCAAGGCCGGAAAACATCCGCATCGTCCAGAGCCTGCCTCGATACATAGAGGGCTGAACCCCCCGGGTAAAGGGATAAACTCCAGGAAAGCCCACATCTCGGGAGTAATCCAGTCCCTTGATGTCTTCAGGGGTATAGAGGCCTTTGATTTCCAGATCGGAAACTGTTGTGAAGCGGGGCAGACGTTCGGGGGTTTCGGAGAGCATTTTTGAAAGATCATCCACCCATTTTTTCTTCTCCTGCTGAAGATCTTTGAGTTGATCCTCTTTAAACATCCGATCACCCCCCTTGTTAAAAGATCAATTAGCAATGCAAAGCGATCATTTTAAAATTAGCATTTAAAGAATTTTTGTAACACTATAGCGGTTTGAAAAAACTTTATAAAATCCCTCCCAACCCCCCTTTGCCAAAGGGAGGCAACAGGGATTCCCCCTTTGGCCTTTTTATCCCCGTAGGAGTAGGGGCAAAGGGGGATTAAGGGGGATTTTGTGATGATTCTTTTAATCTATGATCATAAACCTCTTCTTTTCAAAAAGCTAAATTGATACGAATTTTATAAATTGCTAACTTTTCATTGCTAACTTTACAATTTACAATGAGTTTTTTTAAATTTCGATACCTTCTCTGGCGTTGATTCCCTTTTTATAATAATGCTTCCTTTCCAGCATTTCTGTTACTAAATCAGCCTTCTCTATGATTTCGGGCGCGGCATTTCTGCCTGTGAGGATCAGTTCCACTGTGAGCGGTTTAGAATCGAGGAGTTGAAGAAGGTCCGATAAAGCGATCAGTCCATAATCCACCGCCACGTTGATTTCATCAAGGATCACAACATCGTAATTTCCACTCAAGATCGCCTCTTTTGCCAGGGCGAACCCCTTTTGAGCCCATTCGATGTCCACAGGGTCCGGATTGGTTTTGGAGACAAATGTCTCCCTGCCCATCTGATGGATGGTCAGGTAAGGAGAAAGTTTTTTAGCGGACTCGAGTTCACCGTACTGGATGTTTCCTTTCATGAATTGGATCACCATAACTTTAAATCCATGGCCCACTGCTCTAAATGCCAGTCCCAGAGAAGCAGTGGTTTTCCCTTTGCCGTTTCCTGTGTAAACCTGGACGAGACCCTTTTCCATAGAAATACCCAATGCAAAATGATCAATAGACAATGATCAATTAGCAATGTTTAAGGCTTAAAAGATTTAACTATTTATGAACAGGCAAGAAGTTTTAAAAGTCAAAACACTTTAATATTTATATAAATTCCGCAATCCCCCCCTCCCTCACCCTCCCCCTTTGAGGGGGAGGGTAGGGGTGGAGGATCAGCAGACTTCCCGTAACTGGGCGATAATCTGCTCGGTCTTAAAATGCCTGAGACTGATGGCGCTGGAAGGGCAGGTGGCATTACAGGCGCCGCATCCCTTGCAAAGCGCTTCATTTACGGTCATCACTTTCCGGTAGGGATCTATTTTGAGCGCCCGGTATTCACAGATCTGCTCACAGAGACCGCATCCTGCACACATGAGCACATCGACCCAGGCGGTGATCGGTTCGATTCTCACTCTTCCAGCAAACAGGGGAATCGTTGCGCGAGAAGCGGTTCCATGGGCCTGGGAGATTGTATCGCAGATATCTTTAGGCCCCTGGCACGTTCCAGCGAGAAATATTCCGTCCGTGGCTGTATCAAGAGGCCTCAATTTTGGATGAGCCTCCAGATAGAAACGATCCGGAGAGAGTGAAAGCTTGAGGAGACTTCTCAATTTGTCTGAATCTTTTCTCTGGGTGAGGCCTGTTGCCAGAACAACCAGGTCAGCCTCCTCTTCGTAAGGCTCTCCCAGAAGCTCGTCATCAGCTTTGACAATCAATTTTCCATTTCTTTGATAAATCTCGGATGGGACGCCCTTCCGGTAGAAGACTCCTTTTCTCTGGACCGTTTCATAAAATTGCTCATAGCCCTTGCCGAAGGCCCGGATATCGATGTAACAGATCGTCACACGGGCATCGGGGATTCGATCTTTGACAAGGTGCGCTTGCTTTGCCGTGAACATACAGCAGACCCTGGAGCAATATTCGTTGTTGACGGTTTTATCCCTTGAGCCCACACACTGGATGAAGACGATGTTTTTAGGCTCTTTTCCATCGATGAGAAGCTTGCCCTGGGTGGGGCCATCCGGAGAGATCAGCCTTTCAAACTCGAGGCCGGTGATTACATTCTTGTAAATGCCGTATCCCAATTCCGGTTTCAACTTGGGGTCGAAGGTGTCATAACCCGTGGCCACAATGATCGTTCCTATCTTGGCTTCGAATTCCATTCCGACTTCTTCAAACCGGACTGCACCCTCTGGGCAGACCTCCTTACATTTTCCGCATTCCCCCTTCTGGAGGTAGAGGCAGTTTTTTGAATCGATCGTGTAACACTGGGGAACGGCATGAGGGAACGGAAGGTAGATTGCAGGCCTCTGGTTGAGTCCCATATTGAATTCGTTCGGGACCTTGACCGGGCAGACCTCTTCGCATTTTTTACAGCAGGTGCATTTCTCCGGATCAACATAACGTGGGTCGTGTCTGATTTTCACCTTAAAATTTCCCACAAAACCTTCCACCTCTTCGACTTCACTCTGTGTGAGGAGATGAATCAGGGGATGATTTCCTATCTCTTTCAGTTTCGGAAGCAAGGTGACAGAGGTCTCTTCAAGGTTGGGAAAGGTTCGATCGAGTTGCGATAGATGCCCCCCGGGAGAAGGAGATTTTTCGACCAGATAGACCTCAAACCCGGAATTGGCGACGTCGAGGCTTGCCTGAATGCCTGCAATCCCTCCGCCAATGACCAGAACCGTAGGTGTAACTCCAACCTCATTCTCCTGCAACGGTTCATGAAGAGAGACCTTTGCTACCGCCGAAGCGATCAGGTCCATGGCCTTCTTCGTTCCCTCTTCCTTGTTAGGATGAACCCAGGAACACTGTTCACGGATATTGGCCATCTCAAAGAAGTAAGGGTTGAGGCCTGCAGCGCGACAGGCATTCCGATAGGTGGGCTCATGCATTCGCGGAGAACAGGCCGCTACCACAACCCGGTCAATGCCTAAATTCTTAATGTCGTTCTTAATCCAGTCCTGACCGGGATCAGAACACATATACTGATAGTTTCTGGAAACGGCGACATGGGGAAGGGTCTTGGCAAAGTCCGTGACCTTCTGCACATCGACCGTAGCCGCAATATTGATTCCACAATGACAGATGTAGACGCCTATCTTCATGTTTTTAACCGCCCAAATCCGAATTTCGAATATCGAAATCCGAAACAAATCCGAAATTCAAATTTCAAAATTTAAAAATTAAGTTTGGAACATTTGAATTTTGAAGATTAGGAATTGTTTCGAAATTCGAATTTCGTGCTTCGAATTTTTAAGTTTTATTATTTTCTTCCTTTCGCTAATATGGCACAGGCTAAGGCAGCAGCGCCGCTGGCCTGGGCTACCGTATCCGGAATATCCTTAGGCCCCTGAGCGCATCCCGCCAAGAAAACTCCTTCCATCTCTGTGAGAATGGGATCGAGTCCAGAAGCCTCCGCATAGAACCCGTCTGAAGAGCTTTCCATGGACAGCATCTTTTTCATGACCTCGTCCTCCTTGCGGGGGACGAGACCCGAAGCGAGCACAACCAGGTCTGCTTCCAATTCTATGGGTTCTCCTAAGAGGGTATCTTCAGCTCTGACCACCAGCTTCCCATTCTTTTTATAAACTTCGGATGGATTTGCCCGCCGGTAGATGATTTCCTCTTTCTGTACTCTCTCGTAGAATTCTTCGAATCCTTTTCCAAAAGCCCTTACATCCATATAGAGGACCGTGATATGAGCTCCGGGGATCTTGTCTCTTGCCAGATGGGCCTGCTTCGCAGTGTACATGCAACAGACTCTCGAACAGTATTCGTTTCCAACACTCTTATCCCTCGAGCCTACACAGTGGATGAAAACGATCTCTTTCGGTTTCTTCCCCTGGATGAGGATATCTCCCTTGGTCGGACCGGAGGCCGAGCAGAGCCTCTCCATCTCAATGCCGTGGAGCACATTGGGATAGACGCCATAGCCGAATTCGGGCTTTAACTTCGGATCGAACGGATCGAATCCGGTAGCCATGATAATGGCTCCGACATCGAATTCTAAAATCTCCTCCTTCATCTCGTAAACGATGGCTTTGGGCTGGCAGTATCTGGCGCATTCGCCGCAATCGGAGCATCCTGCGCAGCTGAGACAACGCTTTGCATCTTCGATTGCCTCTTCCCTGGTGAGACCGGGTCCAAGGGGTTTGACCATATGCGGAAGGACTTCCCGATCCTCTCTCTTTGAATCGGGCATAAGGCTTTGCATCGGAGAGATCTGTCTTCCTTCGGATTCTCTCCCCTGGCGAAGATCCTCACCCCGAATAAACCGGTCGATGGAGATGGCTCCTTTTCTTCCTTGCGCCATTGATTCGACAATGGTTCCCGGGCCAGTCACTCCATCCCCTCCGGCAAAAATGGCTTTGAGATTGGTCTCAAGCGTGAGAGGATCGACCTGGATCATCCCCCTCCGGTTCAATTTTAAATCCTTCAATGAACCGGGAATGATTCCTGCTCCTGTTGAACCGACGGCTAAAAAGATCGCATCATAGTTTTTTTGAAGCTCTTCAAACGAGAGACTCTTGCCCACCTCGGTGTTCAGCCGGGCTTCTATTCCCATCTTTTCAATCACTGAAAGGTCTTTCTCCACGACCTCCCGTGGCAGGCGATAAGAGGGGAATCCATGAGTCAGGAGGCCGCCCAACTCGCCCTTCGATTCAAGGAGTGTGACATGGTAACCCATTCTCCGGAGATCGAAGGCAGCTGTCAATCCAGCAGGCCCTCCTCCGACAATGGCAACCTTTTGTTGTTTCTCTTCCGCTGGGGTGAAATTGGGTTCCGTCTCCTCAACATGATCGACCAGATATCTTTTCAGATTGCAGATCGAGATAGGACGGTCCACTTCGATCCGTTTACATTCCCTTTCGCATGGATGAGCGCAGACATAGGCAAGAATTCCAGGGAAGGGCAGGGTTTGTCTCACCAATGCAAGGGCTTCTTTAAACTTGCCTTGAGAGATAAGGGCGACATACCCCTGCGCATTGCAATGGAGGGGGCAGGTGGCTGTGCAGGGTGGGATGCCTCTGCGGTCCATGGTGTATTTGAGGGGGACGGCCTGTGGGAAGGGGATGTAAATCGCCTTTCTCATTCCGAGCCCCATGTCGAATTCATTGGGAAGGGTGACCGGACACTGGGCGACACAGTCGGCACAGGCCGTGCATTTCGTCACATCGACGTACCGCGGTTTTCTCCGGACTTTGACCTTGAACTGCCCGACTTTACCCTCGATCCCAATAATTTCGGAATAGGTGAGCAGGTTGATATTGGGATGATTGGCCGTATCCACCATCTTCGGAGTGATGATACAGGCAGAGCAATCCAGGGTTGGAAAGGTCTTGTCGAGTTGAGACATGTGGCCGCCGATGGAAGGATCTTTCTCCACCAGATGGACCTTGAATCCTTTATCCGCAATGTCCAGAGCGGCCTGCATCCCGGCAATGCCAGCACCAATGATGAGAGCTTCAGGAATAACTTTTATTGGTTTGTCATTCTCCATCGTTTTATGCCATTTCAGATTAAATTGAAACCACAAATTCCAAATCATAACTCCCCCTCTCCCCCTCTTAAGTTAAGAGGGGGCAGGGGGGCGTTATTGAATTGGTGCTTGACATATGGTTATTGTCATTTCAGCTTTCCAATCAATGCGCTTGCGATGGTGTTTTTCTGGATCTCCTTCGTGCCTTCGTAGATCTCGGTGATCTTGGCATCGCGGTAGAACCGTTCGACTTCATATTCCGTGATATATCCATAGCCACCAAAGATCTGAATGGCTTCATCCGCAACTTCGACGGCCACTTTCGCCGCAAACATCTTTGCCATGGAGGTCAGTTTCGGGTCGATCCTCTTCTGGTCGTAATTCCAGCCTGCTTTATAAGTGAGAAGCCTTGCGGTCTCCAATTTCGTTGCCATGTCAGCCAGCTTGTGCTGGGTGATCTGAAAATCGACCAGTTTCTTTCCGAATTGTTCCCGCTGCTTGGCGTAATCGAGCGCCCGGTCAAAAGCGCCTTGTCCAATGCCGAGAGCCTGGGCTGCGATCTCCACCCGGCTCTCATCGAAGAATTCGAGGACCTGATAAAACCCCTTATTTTCCTCGCCAATGAGATTGGCTGAAGGAACCCGGACGTCGCTGAAAGAGAGTTCCGCGGTTGAAGTCAACCGGAGTCCCATCTTGGGGGTGATCTCTGTTGCATCCAATCCTTTGGCTCCCTTTTCAACGAGGATGGTACACTGTCCCCGGTAAGGAGGTTTGGCTTGTGGATCGGTCTGACAGAGCACGATAAAAAAGTCGGCAAGTAATCCATTCGTAATAAATGTTTTGGTCCCGTTGATCACAAAGGAGTCGCCCTGCTTGATTGCCGTAGTTCCCATCAGTGTAATATCGCTTCCATGGTCCGGCTCGGTGTAGGCGCCTCCGGAAATGAATTCCCCCTTGGTTACAGGAATGAGATACTTCTCCTTCTGTTCTTCGGTTCCACAACGGAGGATGACCTCTGAGGAGAAGTCTGTGAGTGTCACGGCAATGCCCACTCCTGAATCCTTTCGGCAGAATTCTTCTACAATGAGGGCGTTTTCCAAGATGCCGTAACCCTGTCCGCCATATTCTTCTGGAAAGTGGATGCCGATGAACCCAAGTTTGCAGGCTTTTTTCCATACCTCCCTGGGAAAGGTATGGGTTTCCTCCCATTGGAGGATTTTCTCCTTATCATACTCTCCCTGGATGAATTCCCTTGCGGCCTTCTGAATATCCTTTTGTTCCTGCGTCAGTTCAAAGTCCATGGTTCACCTCGTTTCAGTTCGGAGAAATTTAGTTCGGAGTTCGGAGAATTAAATTCTTTAAGATTTTACTCCGAACTACGAACTCCGAACTCAAAACTTTATTTTTTCAACTCTTTGATCTTGTCCTTGATCACCGGCACGATCTTAAAAAGGTCTGCCACGATGCCATACTGGGCCACCCCGAAGATCGGGGCTTTTGGGTCTTTGTTAATGGCGATGATCGTACCCGCACCTTTCATGCCTGCCACATGCTGGAAAGCTCCACTGATGCCGATGGCAATATAAACTTTTGGCTTTACAGTTTTTCCGGAGGTTCCTACCTGACACCCTTTTGGAAGCCATTTCTTATCGACGACCGGTCTGGAGCAGGCAAGGACTCCTCCTACGGAGTCAGCAAGCTCCTTTACCAGCGGAAGGTTTTCCGCATCTTTGATGCCTCTTCCAATGGCGATGAGGATATCAGCCTGGGTGATGTCAACTTCACCCGCAGCGGCTTCCATATATTCGAGAAAGCGCCTGGCCAAACCTTCGTCGGTCAATGGGGAAGGTATCGACACGATCTCTCCTGGAAGAGTTTCTTTCTCCACTGCAGGGAATGCCCCTGCACGGACGGTAACCATATACTGGGGGCCCGGCTTCAAGAAGGAGACAGAGGCATTGATCTTTCCTCCGTAGATCTGGCGGGTCAGGGCGAATGTCCCATCCTTTGGATCAATTCCAATACAATCGGTCGCCAGAGGAAGCTTCAAACGAGCGGCCAGGCTTGGCGCAAAGTCCATGCCCGTGGCCGTGTGGCCGATCATTGTGAGTAAGGGTTTCCTCTCAGTGAGAAGCTGGATAAAGACTTTCTCGTAAGTCTCCGAGTTATAGAATTCGAGCCGGTTATCTTCGATGAGAAGCACCCGGTTGGCTTTGGGTTTAATGGCTTCCGCCATATTCTTGACTTCTTTTCCTAAAAGGGCGACTGATAATTCACCGCCCATGCTCTGTGCAAGTTCCCTTCCTTTGGAAATCATTTCCCAGGTCACATCCCTCAATTCCCCACGTCGATGTTCTGCGACGACAATGATCTCTTTCATCAGGCCACCCCTCCTTTATCCTTCAGAATATCGAACACCTTCTGTGCAATCTCTTCCGGTTTTCCCTCGATCATGGCTGCTCCTTCGCCGACCGGAGGAAGAAAAATTCCCTCGAGCTTTATGTCAGAGCCGGCAAGCCCAACGTCCTCGGGTTTGAGGTTAAGGTCAGAAGTTCCCAGAGCCTTGATCTCCTTTTTGGCTACTTTCCGGATGCCCATGATCGAGACATATCGCGGTTCGTTAATTCCTGTCTGGATGGTGAGAAGCGCGGGGAGGTCAACCTCGACAACCTCCTCCAGACCTCCTTCAAGTTCGCGATGGGCTTTGATCTTTTTGTCCTGGACCTCAATCCGGTTGACGATGGAGACATGAGGGATGCCCAACATCTCCGCCATGACCACTCCCACCTGGCCATACCCATCATCTTCAGCCTGTGTGCCGGTCAGAATGAGATCATAAGGTTTTGTGCGAATTGCCTCTGTGAGGACTTTGGCTGTGGCAAAGCCGTCTCCCCCGGCAAAAGCAGGATCAGAGAGCCGGAGCGCATCATCGGCGCCCATGGCCAGGCATTTTCTCAGGGATTCATTGGAGTCCTCTCCTCCCAAGGAGAAGACCGTGACCGTTCCTCCCATTTTTTCCTTCAGGAGAATGGCCTCCTCAATGGCATAGCTATCCCATTCATTCAAATCGAAGGCTAGCCCGCTCTTGTCGATTTCTTTTCCCGTTTTGTCGATGGAAATATCCGCATCGGCCGTGTCCGGGACCCTTTTAATACAGACGATAATATTCATTCACATTCCCCCTTTCTATGATGTTTACGTTTTCTTTAACTTTTCCACCTTCGCCCAGCAGGCCTTTTTTCCAATCAGGGAACTGGAGGAAGGAATGGCAGCGATATATCGAGCAGGTCTTGAAGAGACCTCCACGCTCATCTTAAACGGTTCACCTTCTTGGGTTGAAATTTGAACGGTCTCTCCATTTTCAATTTTCAAGGATTGAGCATCCTCGATATTCATCTCCAGGCAAGGCTTTTTCATAACCTTCTTCAGATTCTCACTCTTCAGGCTGAGTTTGCCAGAGTAGAAGAGCGAAGGGGCCTGAACGAGAGAAAAAGGATATTTCTCGGGTTGAGATTCAGACTGAGGCTGCGCAACAGGAATGAATTTTGCTCTTCCCGTTGGGAACCCCTCTCCGTAAAGGTATTCGGACCCCTTAGGCCATTGTTCGCCATCGTGAATGGATTGATACTGGGAAATGGTCTTACCGATCTCCTGAAAGATGGCTTCCGGGGTTTCTCCTGAAAGTGGGACCTCCATCAATTGGAGAAGATGGAGGAATATTTCAAAATCAGGTTTTGATTGGCCCTCGGGTTGACGAAGAGGATGAAGTGTCTGGACCCTCCGTTCGAGATTGGTATAAGTTCCGGACTTCTCCGTGAACGAACATACAGGGAAAATGACATGAGCCTCTTTGGCAGCATTGGTTACAAAAAGGTCCTGAACCACCAGAAGTTCGAGATTTTTCAAAGCTTCGGATGAGAGCTTGGGATCTTTTCCTATGAGGTAGAGGGCTTTGAGATTTCCATCCCCTGCTTTTTTGAGAAGGGTTTCCACGCCCAATCCGTCGGAGAGAATTCCCATATCGATGGCTCCCTGAGAGTTACATTTCTCAAGGAGAAGGAGAATGCCTGAAGATTCCTTGCCGATATGGCCGGCAAGAAGGGCAAGGTTGGAGGCAGCAATGGCAATTTCTTCCGAAGTAGATTGAGACCAGGGGCCCGGTCCGATGAGGATCATCGATCTTTTTGATTGGACATAGGCACGGCTTGCCTTTTCCACACTCGAACGCTCTTCTTCAGAAAGCGCGTCCAGATATTCCTCCTGTTTCGCCTTCAGCAGTTCAATCCCTTCTGTCTTTGCTCCGATGAAGCCGTTATTCTCAAGACCCTCTTTGAGGATGAAACCAATCATGCCGTTGAGAAACGAAACCTCCCTGCCTGGATGGGTAAGAAGGGGGATGGAAGAAGGAGAAAGCGGGGAGACCTGCGTGCTCCGGCTGAGATCGATATCATGATTCCCGAGCAGAATGAGCTGTGTCCGGTTTCTCCGTATAGCCAGATGGATCTCATTTTTGATGATGGGATGGGTCTGGGCAGGATCGGCTCCGATGACGAAGATACAGTCGGCATTCCGGATCTCTTTGATGGAGTTGGTAGAAGAGGGAAAGCCGAGCGTCCTTAAGATCCCTCTGGTTAACCCTTGATCGCCTCCATCCCCATTGAGAACGATTTGCTCCGTTCCGATCGCTTCCTTAAATAGTTTCTTCAACAGGAAATACTCTTCGTTGGTGAGACGGCTTGAGATCATTGCTCCAATGCTTCCAGCGCCATCTCTATCCTTTATCTCTTCGAGCCTTTGGTTCACAAACCTGAGGGCTTCTTCCCAGGAAACTTTTTCGAGTTTACCGTTTACCCTTAACATGGGGGACTTGAGCCTTTCAGGGTGATCGATAAAGTCCCAGCCGAAGCGACCCCTGACGCAGAGGTTTCCATCGTTTGGACCCTGATCATGATGGGAGGAGATCCGTTTGATCGCTCCTTCCTTAGAGCCGATGGCAAGCAGACACCCACATCCACAGTAAGGGCAGGGGGTTGTGGTTTCTTTAAGCTCCCAGGATTTGGTCTTATGATCAAAGCAGTTGCTGGTAATGGCTCCGACCGGACAGGTGTCAAAACACTGGCCGCAGAATTCACACTGGAGTGGCCGGTGGAAGTCCGTATCGATGAGCGTATGAATGCCTCTCCGGGTGAATGAAAGTTCTCCCACCCCTTGGACCTCATCGCAGATTCTGACACAGCGGCCACAGAGGATGCACTTGTTTCCATCCCTCTGTAGAAGAGGGGAATCATCATCAGGAGGAAAGGTGATCAGATCCCACGGATACTGCGTATCATTGAGGCCATATTCATAGACAAGATTCTGAAGGTCACATTCTCCCTCTTTTTCGCACCTCGGACAGGTCATGGGGTGGTTGAGGAGGATAAGCTGGAGTTGAATCCTCCGGGACTCCATGATTTGAGGAGAGTGGGTGAGAATGTCCATCCCGTTTTTGGCAGGAGTGAAACAGGACGGCAGGAGATCTGTTTTTCCTTTCTCCTGAACCATACAGATTCTGCAAGCGCCAAAGGGAATGAGCCTCCGGTCGTCACAGAGCGTCGGAATCCGGATGCCAGCCGCCTGAGCCGCCTCAAGGATCGTCTTGCCCCTTTCGATTTCTACCTGGATACTATCAATGGTCAGTTTAATCATTTGCTTTGTTGTCTCAGCCATTGGAATTAAAACCTTCCTATAAAATCCGAAATCCGAATATCGAAACTCGAAACAAATCCGAATTTTCAAAACCCCAATGTCTTAAACATTTATTTGTTTGGAACATTTGAATTTCGGTCATTTGAATTTGTTTCGAATTTCGTGCTTCGAAATTCGAATTTTTACTATTCGATGGCCCAAAATTTACAAGCCTGAATGCACGAGCGACACCGAATACATTTCTCCAGATCGATCACAGCCGTTGTCTTCTTCTCCCAGGTGATGGCCTCGGAAGGGCAGGCCTTCTTGCAGAGGCCGCACATCTTACATTTTTCAGGAATAACCTGGAATTTAATCAGATCCGCGCAGACGAGGGAAGGGCACCGCTTTTCGAGAATATGGGCCTCATACTCATGACGAAAATATCGGATCGTGGAAAGCACAGGGTTGGCAGCGGATTTCCCCAGACCACAGTGAGAGGATTCTTTGATATGATGTCCCAACTGTTCGAGGTGGTCAATATCCTCCATCTTTCCCTCGCCATGGATGATCCGGTGGAGAATATTAAGCATCGTTTTAATTCCGATCCGGCAGGGAACGCACTTTCCGCAGGATTCGTCCACAGAGAAATCCGTAAAAAATCTGGCTGTATCCACCATGCAGGTCATATCGTTCATCACAACCAGCCCGCCGGATCCCATCATGGCTCCTGCCTCATCCAGCGAATCAAAATCTACTTCCGTATCGAGCAGCGGTGCAGGCAGACACGCACCAGAAGGCCCGCCGATCTGCACGGCCTTATATTCCCGTTTATCAGGAATTCCTCCTCCGATATCAAAAACGATTTTTCGAAGGGTGGTGCCCATGGGGACTTCGATCAACCCCACATTTTGCACGGCGCCGGTCAGGGCAAACACTTTGGTTCCCTTTGACCCTGAAGTGCCCATGGAGGCGAACCAATCGCTTCCGTGGAGGAGAATGGAGGGAACATTGGCAAGAGTTTCAACATTATTGAGGACAGTGGGCTGTCCCCAGAGGCCGGCTTCTGTTGAGCGGGGAGGTTTGATCCTCGGCATTCCCCGTTTTCCCTCAAGGGAGTACATCAGAGCCGTGGATTCACCGCAGACAAAAGCGCCTGCGCCGGGATAGATGCCGATATCAAAATCGAACCCCGTGCCAAAGATATCTTTCCCTAAGAGTCCATAGCTTTTTGCCTGTTCGATGGCGATGTTGAGACGATGGATTGCAAGCGGGTACTCCGCCCTCACATAGATGTAACCCTGGTGGGAATCAATAGCGTAGCCGCAGATGATCATTCCTTCAAGGACCGAATGGGGATCGGCTTCCAGGACAGAACGATCCATGAACGCGCCCGGGTCGCCCTCGTCTCCGTTGCAGATGACATATTTGGGGAAGGAGGTGTAACGCCTTCCTTCCTCCCATTTCTTGCCGGTCGGGAACCCAGCGCCTCCGCGCCCTCTCAATCCGGAGCGCTTCACCTCCTCGATCACCTCCTCGGGTTTCATGGAGGAGAGGACTTTGTGGAGAGCTGAATATCCGTCCCTTGCAATATATTCATTAATATTCTCAGCATCGATCAAGCCGCGGTTCCGGAGCGCCCTCAACACCTGATGTTGAAAGAAGGGGATATCCTTCATCAGAGGAACTTTCTCTTTGGCAGACGGCACGGTGTATAAAAATTTCTGAACCGGGCGCCCTTTGAGAAAATGTTCCTCGACCAGAAAAGGGACATCTTCCGGAGTCAATTTCTTATAGAAGATCCCTTCGGGATAGACGACGACAATCGGGCCCTCTGCGCAAAAGCCGTTGCAACCGGTGATGACCAGCTGCACTTCATCGGAGAGGCCGCGTTTCTCCAATTCCGCTGAAAGCTTCTCCCTTAACTGCATTGAGCCGCAGGCCACACAGCCTGTTCCGGCACATACCATGAGATGAGATCGATACGTTTTCATTGCCTTTGTGTTATTTGCTCCAGAGTAGACCAGAGTTGGATAGAGTTTGTGGTTGAAAAATCCGAAATTCGAATATCGGGCGAAGCGTCCGTTCCGGACCAATCCGAAATGGTTCGACTTTGCTCACCATCCTGAGCTTGTCGAAGGACAAATTCGAATTTTTGAAATTCCAATGTTTTAAAATCATTTGTTTCGTAAATTTGAAATTTGGTCATTTGAAATTGTTTCGAATTTCGGATTTCGTGCTTCGGATTTAGATCCATGCAATTGCTGAGATGGCGTCTCCTTTTATACGCAATTGAATAATGTGTCAATACGTTGCCTCGCTTCCCTTGGCGAGGGCGTAGGACTCAACCACTTCACCGTTGACCACATGACGAAGGAAGATCTCTCTGATCTTGTCCTCATTGAGGTCACAATATTTGACCGATGGCTGGCTGAGGATTTCCACAGTGGCCATGGGTTCGCGACTGCAAAGCCCTGCACATCCGGAGGTGGTCACCATGACATCCTGGGTCTTTTTCTCTTCGATTTCTTTCATGACCGCGGACATCAATTTTCTGGCTCCCGCAGCAATGCCGCAGGTTCCCATATGGATGGTGATCTTTGCGCGGAATCCTCCCTCCCTGAGCGAGGTTGAGGAACGGACTTCCTCCTTGATCCTTTTCAAATCTTCAATCGTCAATTTTGTCATTTATAATCCCCCAAGATCTGGACTGCCCTGCCCGGGGTGACCATGCCATGAGTATCCTGCCCGACCACGACCACCGGGGCAAGGCCACAGGCTCCAACACAGCGCACGGCTTCGAGTGAAAATTTTCGGTCCTTTGTGATCCCGCCGACATCCACCCCCAACTCTCGCCGAAGGGTATCCAGAATCTCTTTCGATCCTCGCACATAGCAGGCGGTTCCCATGCAGACCCGGATGATGTGTTTTCCTCTCGGGACGGTGGTGAAGAAGGCATAGAAAGAGATCACCCCAAAGACCTGAGAAGAAGGAAGATGAAGCCCGTCCGCGATGCGGTGTTGAACGTTCTTTGGAAGATATCCGCAGATGTCCTGAACCTCTTTAAGCGTCGGGATCAGAGCCCCATGCCTGCTTTTATATTTGTTAATAACGAAATCGATTTTCTCCCATTCTTCTCGGGAGATCTCATCTGCCCATCTCATCCCCTTGCTCCTATTCCTGCCAGTCCTTCCTGAAGATGTTTTCTCAACCACCGGATGGCTTCTGGAGTGATTGAAGATTGAGCATTGCATTTTTCCCTCAGCCATTCGCTTTTGAGGGTATAGGATTTATTTTCTCTCACATGGGTATAATGGAAATCGATGTCAGGATTTCCGATCAAGAGGGTGATCATTGTTTCAATCATATCCCCCAGTGGTTTCCGGTCAATGTGGCTGTATTGAAAGGTGGCTCTCACCGTTGTTCCATCCCCCGGGCTGGATTCAATTTCCAATGTTCCGCCTGCCTCCTGAGCGGCCTGTCCCAGAAAGGAAAGTCCCAAACCAACCTTCCGCGAGGTCCGGGTGGTGAAGAAAGGATCCATCGCCTTTTGCCGGATTTCTTCATCCATTCCGATTCCATCATCCCTGATCTCAATTTCGAGGCGGTCTTTCCCGGGTTCTTCCACCACGGTCACCTCGATCCTGTTTGCCTTTGCCGCTATGGCATTCTCCACAACATCAAGAATATGGAGAGAAAGGTCTTCCAGGTTCAGCCCCTATCTTGTCCTATTAGGACCAATCCGAAACAGAGCATATCGGCTATCAGAATATCAGGTGATCAGGTCGTGAGTATCAGGACATCAGTTCAGCAGGTCATCATATTCCTGATCTTCTTTTTTCTGAGATCCTGATACCCTGGTATTCTACCTCCTGATTTCCTGGTAACCTGATGCCCTTTTTTGTCCGCCCCTAAGCCTCTGCAATACCACGGCCTCCCTGTGAATGGAGAGCCATCTTAATTTCCTTTAATGTCTTTTCCTCAAGAAGAAAGTGGGTCATTGCCCTTCCGATCTCTTCAAGAAAATGCGCATCCGAAGAACGGACGAAGGCAAGATGCTGATATGAGCGAAATCGTTTCCTGGCTTCTTCCAACGAGGTGCGTGAAGATATCTCCAAACCATCCAAGGAAATCCCCTCAGGAATAAACCCCAGCTGCCCAATCAGGCTGAAGGCCTGCCGATCAATGTGAGAGGCAATGGCGACTCCCTCCAGGGTTTTGACAAAGGAGACGATCTGTTCAAAAGAAAGGAGGGTCGCCCCAATCAGCATCTTGTCATTGTGACCGATGGCTTCGGACTGCTCATTGACCCGAATCTGTGGCCCGAAGACCTCCTCGTCATTCTTGCCGGGAAGATGCTGATAAACCCAGTCCTGGAGAGTGAGGCAGTTCTCCGGCCGGTTGAAAAGGGCGAGGAGGTGAATTTCTTCTCTGGAAGTGACCTCCATTCCCGGAAGAACAGTAAGTCCTTCCCTCCTGCCGGCCTCCATAAAAGCAGGGAGATTTTCGGCAGAATTGTGATCACAGATGGCAATCATGTCCAAACCAACGGTCATGGCACGATCCACAACAGCCTTCGGCTTCATCTCCTCGCTCCCGCATGGAGAAAGGCAGGAGTGAATGTGGAGGTCAGTTCGAAATCGCTTTAACATGAAACGATCCCTGGGACCCCTGCCTGATAAAGCCTTCCAATCAGTTCAAAAGCGGGAAGAAGAGAGATGAGAAGGGGAATCCCTTCCTCTGCGGCCTTTTTCAGGGTTTCCGGATCGGGCTCCCTTCCTCCTGCGAGGATAATGGCGGCCAGGTCTTTCAAACTGGCCACGGCAACGATATTGGGATGGGTCTGGATGGTGATCCAGACATTCCCTCTGGCGCTGTGGGCGATCACATCGCTCAGAAGGTCGCCCGCATAGCCTCCGGTCACTTCCTGATGGAGCTGATCGCTCCCCGTTTTGACTTCCAGTTCAAAGGATTGAACGAGCGTTTCCAATTTCATGAACTGCACTGCTCCATCTTGATAAAATTTCTTTCCCTATGCGGGGTTTCCGTTCACCACGTTAATTGTAAATTCGAGATGAGTCCCCTGGTTGACCACGGAGGTCAACAGCATCTCATCGGTCACTTTCTTGATATTCGATAATCCCATTCCTGCCCCGAACCCAAGCTCTCTGATCCTTTCATCCGCAGTGGAAAACCCTTCTTTCATCGCCTGATTCACATCGTGGATGCCGACGCCCTCGTCGTCCACCACGACTTTTAGGAAATCAGTCGATACCAGCAGATTGAGGATCCCCCACCGTGCATAGCAGATGACATTCATCTCTGCTTCAAATGTAGCAATGGCCATCCGGCGGATCACCTGATTCGGGAATCCCTCATTTTTTAGTATCCTTTTAATCCTGCTTGAGATCGAACCGGCATGGGTAAAATTGCCCCCCTCGATATGAAATGTCTCGTAAAATGGATATTTCTCTTCAGTCTGATCCATCCTCAACCTTTTCGATGCAGGCTTTCAATCCATGTTGATGCAGACGGCCACAGGTTTCAAACATGATATAGGACGTCATCAGAAGGGGAATCTCCATCTCATTGGCTAACTGAGCCATGGCCTCATTTGGCCTTTTCCCCCTAACAAAGAGGATGGCGCCCAGATCCACCACATCCGCGGTATAAATCACTTGAAGAGTCCTGTTTCCCGTAATGAGCAGAGCGCCTTCAGCCCCCCTCCTGGCGATGGCCAGGACATCGCTCAAGAGGTCCGCTGCAAAGGCATGGCTGACCTCCCTGCCCAGGTTTTCTTTTCCAGCGATCACTTCGGCATCAAGGAGCCGTTGAATATCTTGGAGTGTCATGTCAATCGACAGCCTCCGCCAATAATTCCATCACATCCATCACGCGAATCTTCTCTTCATAGCCGGAGGTTTTCACCGCATCCTCAAGCGTGAGCACGCAGAGAGGGCAGGCGGTGGCAAGGATTTCAGCCCCCAGCTCCACTGCGTCCTTCACACGAATCTCAGCTAATCGCTGACCTGTATCAGAAGAAGACTCCGCCCACATCTTTCCGCCACCTCCTTCGCAACAGAGGCTTTTCTCACGGCAGCGGTCCATCTCTTTGAAGGTGAGCCCAGGGATAGCCGCTAAAAGCGTACGGGGTTCATCAAAGATATTGTTCTGTTTCCCCAGGAAACAGGGGTCATGATAGGTGACGACGTTTTTAATCTCCCGGGTGAGGCGAAGTTTCCCTTCTTCCAGCCGTTTCGCCAGGATCTGTGTGGCATGGAGGATATCGAACTTTCCCTGGGGGTATTCATTTTTAAAAACATTGAACCCGTGGGGGCAAGCCGTGAGGATGCGTTGAATCCCATAGGATTCAAAACGCTCGATGTTTGCGTCCATCAATTCCTCGAAAAGGCCAGCCTCTCCCATTCTTCGTATTTCATTGCCGCAGCATTGTTCTTCATTTCCGAGAATTGCAAAGTCGATTCCTGTTTGCCGGAAGACAAATACCATCGATTTGGCAATCTCCTGTATGCGCGGGTCTGAAGCAGCGGTGCATCCAACAAAGTAGAGATATTCAGCGTTTTCCCCCTGAGAGAAATCCTTAACCTTGATATCTTCAGGAAGGCTTTTGAGCCACTCTGTCCGCTTGTTCTTCGGTTTTCCCCAAGGGTTTCTATGTTTGTAAGCGTTCTCCATGGCCTCGATGATCGTCTTGGGAATACGGCCTTCCTCGACCATCGTTCCCCTCATCCCGATCACTAAATCCATGGGCTTTAATCCCCTTGGGCACCTCAAGGTACAGGTCTTACAAGTGGTACAGTCCCAGAGCTCCTCCTTCTCCCCGATCCGGTCGAGGTTCTTTCCCAATATCCCTTCGATCATCAGCCTCCGGATATTGAGTTTCGATTTAAGGGAGACAGGGCACCCCCCTGTGCACTTGCCGCACTGATAGCAGCCATAGAGGTCAAATTTCTCTGCAAATGGTTGTTCGGAGGTTTCCATCTGAATAGCTCCTCTAAAATCTAATTGCAATTTTATTCACAATCGTATTCCTAACAGAAATCTAAAAACATTTCAATAGTTTTTATCCTTGAAGTATCTCTCGTGAAATGACAATCCGCTGAACCTCGGAGGTTCCTTCATAGAGGGTGGTTCCAATGATGTCCCGGAGGTGGCGTTCGACTGGGTAATCCCGCGTATATCCATATCCCCCCAGCATCTGGACCGCGCGAAGGGCTGCATTTCGTGCGGTCTCCGTGGCAAAAAGTTTTGCCATGGAGGCCTCTTTGGTGAAGGGAAGTTTATTTTCTTTTAGATAAGCTGCACGGAGAACCATCAGTTGGGCGGCTTCCAATCCTGTATAGGAGTCAGCGATCATCCATTGGATCGCCTCAAAGCTTGAGAGGGATTTTCCAAATGCCTCTCTTTCCTTCACATACTGGATGGCAAAATCGATCGCTGCGAATCCTACCCCGATGGCAAGCGATCCGATTCCAATTCGTCCACCATCGAGCTCCATCATGGCGATCTTGAACCCTTCTCCTTCTTTTCCCAGGACGCAGTTAGCTGGGACAACACAATTGTCAAAGATCAACTCGTTGGTAGGGGAGGCGCGATGTCCCATCTTCTCCTCTCCCTTTCCCACGATGAAACCAGGCAATCCTTTTTCTACGGCGAAGGCAGTGATCCCTTTTCCTTTTCTTGAATTTTTATCCGTGACCCCCCAAACCACGGTTACCCCGGAAACTTCGCCGCTGGTAATCAAGGTCTTCGATCCATTGAGAATATAATTGTCATTCTTCCGGACAGCAGTGGCCCTGATATTGGCTGCATCCGACCCTGTGTGAGGTTCTGTGAGGGCGAAGGAACCAGCAGGATAGTCGCCGTTACATAGCTTAGGGAGATGTTTTCTCTTGATCTCCTCTTTTCCGAATTCGCAAATCACCTCTGCCACCATGTTCGTGACAGAAGTCGTGACCGCATGGGAGGCGCACCCTTTTGCAATTTCGGTGATGGCGAGGCTGTAGGCGATGACTCCGACCTCTGATCCTCCATATTCGATGGGGATATTCATCCCCATCAAACCCAGGTCGGCCATTTTCTTGATGTTCTGGTACGGAAAATGTTTTTCCTCATCATGGAGACCGGCGACGGGCTTGATATTCTTCTCCGTGAAGTCCCTCACCATGTCCCGTATCATCTCTTGTTCTGGCGTGAGTTTGAAATCCATCGGTAAACCAAAAATCCGAAATCCGAATATCGAAATCCGAAATAAATTAAAACTCGAATTTGGGAAATAAAAAATTGGTTTGGAACATTTGAATTTTGGTCATTTGAAAATTGTTTCGAAATTCGTGCTTCGAATTTGCTTTTTAGTATTTATGGAAGCCTCTTCCTGTCTTCCTCCCCAAATAGCCTGCGTCGACATATTTTTTGAGGAGAGGGCAGGGGCGATATTTTGTATCTCCTAATCCTTTGTAAAGGACCTCCATAATAGCCAGGCAGGTGTCGAGGCCGATGAGGTCAGCGAGGGTGAGAGGCCCCATGGGATGGTTCATGCCCAATTTCATCACTGTATCGATGGCCTCCGGTGTTCCCACTCCTTCGAAGAGGGTATAGATGGCTTCGTTGATCATGGGCATCAGGATCCGGTTGGAGATGAATCCTGGAAAGTCATTTGCTTCAACCGGAGTTTTACCCATCTTCAGAGAAAGGGACTTCACCGCATCAAATGTCTCCTGGGAGGTTTGAAGCCCCTTAATGATCTCTACCAGTTGCATCACCGGTACAGGATTCATAAAATGCATCCCGATCACATTCTGTGGCCTCTGGGTGGCCGAGGCAATTTTTGTGATGGAGATGGAGGAAGTGTTACTTGAGAGAATGACTTCCTTTCGACAAACCTGGTCCAGCTCTTTGAAGATATTCAGTTTGAGAGTCTCATTTTCTGTGGCGGCCTCCACTACGAAATCGGTTCCTGCCATATCTTTGACCTGAACCGTTCCTTTGATCCTTCCCATGATTTCATCTCTCTTCTGAGAAGGAATTTTTCCCTTTTCAACCATCCGACCCAGATTCTTTGAGATGGTTGCCAATCCTTTCTGGACAAATGAATCTGCAATATCACTCATTACGACCTGGAGCCCGCTTTGGGCGGCAACCTGGGCAATTCCATTGCCCATCTGCCCAGCTCCCACGACACCAATGGTTTGGATTTCCATAATCCTCCTTCTTCAAATCCGAAATCCGAATATCGAAATCCGAAACAATTTCAAAATTCCAATGACCAAATTTTCAAAATGTTTAAAAAACTCTCAGTTTAAAATTTTGAATTTCGGTCATTCGATATTGTTTCGAATTGATCCTGCTGGACGCTCCGCCCGAATTTCGTGCTTCGAAATTTTTATTCCACGCTTTCCACGATCAAACTAACGGCTTCTGCTCCTCCGAGGCAGAGGGATGCCATTCCTCTCTTTGCGCCGCGGTCTTTCATGGCATAGAGCATTGTGGTCAGAATTCTTGCACCACTGGCGCCAATGGGATGACCCAGGGCAACCGCTCCGCCATTCACATTGACCCTTTCTTCTTCTATGTTTAAGGCCTTCATGATGGCCAATGTCGTTGCTGAAAAAGCTTCATTTATTTCGAAAAGATCGATATCCTTCAGAGTGAGCTTAGCCTTATTGAGGACTTTTGGGATGGATTGAATCGGCGCCACAAGAACATCCTCCAGTTCAACGCCAGCCGCTGCCTGGGTTCCGACTCTCGCCATGGGTTTCACGCCCAGGGCCTGGGCCCTCTCCATGGACATCAATACAAGCGCGCTTGCCCCATCACTGATCTTGGAAGAGTTTCCGGCGGTGGCGAACCCCCCTTCCTGGAAGGCGGGTTTTAGTTTTGCCAATGCTTGAAGGTCGGTATTCCTGGGTCCCTCATCCGTATCGAAAATTAGGGGATTCCCTTTTTTTGACGGAATCTGAATCGGAAGAATCTCCTCTTTGAATTTTCCTTCTTGCATTGCCTTCATTGCCCTGTGATTGGATTGATGAGCAAATCGGTCCTGTTCTTCACGGCTGATATTAAATTTTTTCGATTGGATATCGGCCGTAAATCCCATATGGTAATCGTTCACGATATCCCAGAGTCCATCATGGACCATTCCATCCACTAATTTTCCGTCCCAGAGGCGGTACCCTGTTCGCGCATTTTCAAGATAGTAGGGGACACGGCTCATGTTTTCCATCCCGCCTGCAACGACTACCTCTGCATCTCCAGCAAGGATAACCTGAGCAGCTAACATGACTGCCTTCAGTCCGGAACCACATACCTTATTGACCGTGATGGCTCCTCCTGCCATGGGAAGTCCGGATTTGATCATCGCCTGGCGGGCAGGGTTCTGTCCCAGTCCAAAAGGCAAAACGTTGCCCATAATCACTTCATCCACCTCTTCCCTCCGGATCTGTGAGCGTTTGACTGCCTCTTCAATCACCTTTGCTCCCAGTTCTGTTGCACTGAAAGGGCTCAGTGCGCCAAGGAAATTACCGATAGGTGTCCGGACTGCGCTGGTAATCACCACTGCTCTTGTCAAGTTCTCCTCCTTTTGGGGTCTCCTCTTCAAAATTCAGTTTCTCACGAATTTTTTCCTCATAACTCAAGATGTCGGTTTTCAACCTTAAGAGACTGTTGACACGCTCATCGATTTTCATGGTATTGTCGTCCAGTAATTCAAGAAGGCGGGCGAGCACTTTCTTGTTGGTTCGATGGATTTGATAGATATCCTCCAGTTCGTGCATTTCAGAGAGGGTGAGGCCAAGGTGCTTCAGTCGCTGGATAAATTTGAGGCGTTGCAGGTCTCTGTCCGTATACACCCGTTTCCCTCCCTCAATCCGTTTGACAGAATTGAGAAGGCCGATCTCTTCATAGTATCGGATCGTCCGAGGGCTGAGTTCTAACAGATTAGCAAGTTCGCCGATCTTATAATATCTTGCTCCATCGATTTTCATAAGATCAATTGGCCACTTAACGTAAACTGAGAAAGAAGAAAGAAAAAAAACCATTGCAAGATATAAAGTTAACAGTGCAAAGTGATCAATAAATTATTTTTTCCCGTTGTTAATTGATAATTTTGCAATGCTAATTTTGCAATGATTTTTTTAAATTTTTCTATATGGAAGGCCAATGGCCTATGGAGAGTATACCGTAACCCGCCTTCTCCAACTCTTTATTTACTTCCGGATTGTTTTCTGCCTGAATCCGGATCGCAGCAATCCTTTTACCTTCGACCAAGAAGGAGGGAGTGACAACGCTGATGATGTTGATATTATGTTTCTTAAAAACTTCGAGGATTCCAAGCATCGCACCGGGTTTATCTTCAAAGGCTATGGTCAACCGTGTTCCTTTCTGATTGATGCCGAAAATATCAACCAAATGATCGAGAGCATCCGTCTCAGTAAAAATTCCATATAGCTTATCTTCCTCTACGACAGGAAGACATCCGATTTTATGATCCCGCATCAGCTTAACAGCTTCTTCGATGAGGGTATCCGGATTGATCGTGATCAACTTTTCTTTGGGGGTCATGAAAGCAGAAACCTTTAGTTTTCCAAGAAGATAGTTGAGCTCCTGGACGCTGAGCAGGGTAGCATCCGAGGGAGCGGCCTGTCGAATATCTCTGTCTGTCACAATTCCAATAAGACGATTGTCTTTATCAACGACAGGAAGATGTCGGACTCCCTTGTCATGGATCAGGGTCCGGGCTTCAAAAAAATTGGCATCCGAACCAATGGTGATTGGATTCCTCCGTATCTTTTCTCTCATGAATCCCTTGTAATGAATCTTCATAGTTTCCTCTCCTTTCATGATAAGTTACCTGTTTATTATCATATTTGGTTATGGGGGTCAATTAAAAATTAATTTCCCTCAACTATAGTGAACGACTTTGAAAAGTAGTCATTGCGAGGAGCGAAGCGACGTGGCAATCTCACGAGATTGCTTCACTTTGTTCGCAATGACACATGATGGAGGTCGATTTATTTAAGTCGTTCACTATAAATATAAGGAGAAATTTTTCCGATCACCCTGAGGTTTTCGAAGGGTGATGAGATTGCCGAATCGGTTGAATCATTGCCCTTCGACAAGCTCAAGGCGAACGGTTTTTGATTTCATTATTTATGAAGCACTTATTCCCAACTTCGCTGATCGTCGATCTTTCTAATTCCCTCTGGAATCGTTCCCAGTGGGATAAATTCCACATTGCCTCTCACCTTGATCACATCCCGAATGGCCTTTTCAATCTCTTCTTTCAACTTTTCAGGCTGAGGGATCTCTCCTCTCAACTCAATTCGAAAGGTCATCTCATCCTTATGTTCCTTGCGAGTGACGACCACCTGGTATTTTCCAATCTGGGGAAACCTTGAGACGACTTCCTCTGCCTGCCCAGGATGGACAAAGAGCCCCCTGACTTTGGTGACCTGGTCGACTCTTCCCAGGATCTTGATCAACCGGGGCGAGGACCTTCCGCAAGGGCAGGGCGTTTCAGTCACGATGGAGAGATCTCCCGTTCCAAATCGGATCATCGGATAGATCTTATTAAAGCTGGTGGCAACAATCTCGCCGGTCTTTCCAGGTCCTAATTGTTTGCCTGTCTCCGGGTCCACAACCTCAACTATTTTATCATCCGGGATATGCATTCCACTCTTTTTCAGGCATTCATATCCGAGACAACCCACATCCGCTGTCCCATAGGTTTGACGAATAACCATTCCGAGCCTTTCCTCCAGGCTGGTTCGGAGAGATTCCGGAAGCATCTCCGCGGCCACAAAACCAACTTTGAGTTGGATATCATTTTTCAAGTCAAATCCCATCTCCACTGCTTTTTCAGAAATGTTAAGAAGAAAGCTCGGAGTGCCACAGAATCCAGCAGCCTTAAAGGTCTTTAAGATGTTGACCTGTTGTTCCGTATTGCCAACGCCGGTTGGAATCACTACACATCCAATCCGCTGAAGAGAGTTATCCACCATATGTAATGCAAAAGGAACCATGTGGTAACTGAAGGTATTGATGACTACATCTCCTGGTCGAAACCCACCCGCATACATGCCCTGTGCCCAGCCCAGTTCGCTGTATTCCATCTCACCTGGTTCGCAAATGGGTCCCGGGGAGACGTAGATTCGCTTCAATTCAGAGATGGGGACTCCTTCGAAACCACCAAAAGGAGGGTTTTTCTTCTGAAGCTCAACGAGATCGGCTTTCTTGGTGATGGGGATCTTTTCGAGGTCTTTAATCGTTTGGATATCTTTTGGCTTTAAGCCAGCGGATTCCATTTTATTTTTAAAGGCGATAGAATTTTTATAAGCATGCTGTATGATTCCACGAAGTTTTTGATTCAGATATTGAACTCTTTTTTTGTGGGGTACGGTTTCAAGATTCTTTTTGAGAAAGCCAGTTGACCGATCGGTGGGATCCTGTTTGGGCATGGGAATCTCCGGAAAGTAAAACCTTTTCCCTCTCCTCCTTTGGGAAGAAGGAGAGGGAAAGGAAGTAGATTGATAAGCGGATAGAGTGATTGATGAAACTATTTCTTCGGGAATGTTCCTTCAAAGGGGACAAAAATATTATCTCCTTTATCGGTTTGGAAGACAGCCATTCCTTCGTGAACCCTAATTCCAAATGCAAAATCTCCAACCTTTGCATACCAATTCTTGATGAGATCGGCCGGGTTAAGTTTCAATTCCTGGACCTTTGGAGCTTGGGCAACCAGAAGGGTCAACCGGATGGTACCCGAGCCCAAAATATTCACGACTCGATACTGACTTGTTGTTTTGGGAGCGAAATAGACCCGGTCATAGACCGTGGGTGTAGTAATTTCGATGTATTTCCCGGGTGCCGCTTCAAAGGAAACAGTAAATTTAATGTTGTCGAGCATGATGTTATATCCACTGGGGTTTTCGACATTCAATATAAAGGCGAGACCCAATGGAGTATTGGCCGGAAGATCGACCCATGGGAAGTAGCTCTGGATCTCCACTCGATCCAATGTGACTTTTGGTTTTCCTGCTTCATCCGTTGGGCGAAGGCCTGCGCAACCTATTACCCCAGAGATTCCAAAGGCCATGATCAACAGGATTAACAATAATCTTCGCATAATAAACCTCCTTTGTTTAAAAAATTAATTTCGAAATCCGAATATCGAAATCCGAAACAATCTCCAAATTCTAAATCCAAAATTTTAAAACAAATTTTTTTGTATTTTGGTCATTCGAATTTGTTTCGAATTTCGGATTTCGTGCTTCGAATTTAAACTTAGGTGAGCCATCTTTTTCTTCGTTTATAATGTTTCACCTGCCTGAAACTTTTTTTCTCTCCAATATCTGAGAGTCCCAGATAAAAGTCTCGGATATCGGGGTTCTCTTTTAATTTCTCAGAAGTGTCATGCATTACGAGCCTGCCGTTTTCCAGCACATAGGCGTAGGGTGCCACGGTGAGGGCAAGCTTGACGTTTTGCTCGACCAGCAGAAGAGGTATCTTCTCCTCTTTGTTTAATTTGGTGATGATCTCAAAGATTTCCTTGATCAGAAGAGGGGCAAGGCCCATCGAAGGTTCATCCAGTAGCATCAGTTTTGGTCGGGCCATCAGGGCTCTCCCAATGACGCACATTTGCTGCTCTCCTCCGCTGATGAAGCCTGCCATGACATTCCGGCGCTCCACCAGCCTGGGGAAATAATGATAGACCATCTCGAGTCGCTCTCTCGATGCGGTGCCGGTTCCCCTGAGGTGGGCGCCCACCCGGAGATTTTCTTCCACCGTGAGGTGGCCGAAGACCCTTCTTCCTTCGATGATCTGGAAGATTCCACGCCTTGAAATTTCCTCGGCAGAGAGATGCTGTATCTTTTCACCCATGAACTCAATGCTTCCATCCGTCACTTCACCATCCTCATGTTTGAGCAGACCGGAGATCGATTTGAGGGTCGTTGATTTCCCCGCTCCATTGGCGCCCAAAAGGGCCACAATTCCCCCGTGAGGCACCTCTATGGAGACCCCCTTCAACACAAGGATGACTTCGTGATACATGACCTCAATGTTGTTTAGCTTGAGGATGACGCCATTCGATTTTTGTTCCAAGATTTTTCCTCCTTAATAGCCAAGCCATCCTGCCCACCTGTCAGGAAATTTAGCCCGCATATCCAATTCAGCCACGGTTTGTGGTTTTCCTTTAATCACCCTTCCAACTCTGACAATGGAGCTGTAACGATGGTCTGTTGGGGTAAGTGTCACTAACTGGCCGCCGTATTCTTTCAAGCCTGGCCAGTCTTTAAAGGTTTCAAAGGCGTCTTTGATTCCAGGGCCATTCAGTTTTCCAGCCTTGTCAGCTCTTTTCATGGCTTCTACTGCCATTCCCACTTTTACCCATCCCTGAACGGTCCGGATGAGACGGTTTTCAAGCGGGACGCCAGGGTTTAATTTTTTACAATATTCCAAAACGGTTTTCTTAGCCGGGTATTCATCGATGAAAAGAGCACATCCGAGAAGGCCCATTGCGCCTTCAGCCGCTGGCCCTGCCAGTTTTGGAAGGTTTTCATCGAATCCCCAGTTGTTGACGATATGATCCGCACCGAGTCCAAGGGCGTAAGCATCTTTCATCGCAGCGGATACAGACATGGTGGTATTTCCATGCCAAACCAGGTTGGCTCCGAACCCCTTCGCTGCGATTACCTGGCTCTTTGTGTCGAGAGCGGTCAGTGATACATTTGCATCAGGACCGATGTCAAAGCCGAGAATGGTAGCCTGCTCCTTGATGGCTTTGATCGGAGCGGTTGCATACGGTGAGGCTGTATCCATGAAACAGACAAACTTTGGTTTGGTTCCCTTATCCCTTAATTCCTTCCATTTTGGATCTTTCTTCCAGACCTCCTCAAACCAGTAAGTGATAGCTCCACGGGCATTGGTCGAGTAATCCGTTCCATAGACGAAGTTATAGGGAGTCTTCTTCGGATCGCACAGATGGCCTGAAAAAGAGCTGGAGAGATAGGGCATCTTATCTGCGTTGATCGTTGGAGAGAGGGCTTCGGTGTCGCCGGTTCCCCATCCTAACACCATCACGACTTTGTCATAATCCCGGAATCGCTTGTAGGTGGTGATGGCTTCAGGGACACGGTAGCCATAGTCATACTGAAACAATCTTATTTTTTTACCGTTCACCCCTCCTTTATCATTGAAGTATTGTACCGCTTCCCGGACTCCAAGGGCTTCATCCTTTCCCACATCAGAAGTTGCGCCCGTTGTATCCTGGAGGGCCCCAAGTTTTACTTCCTGACCTATGGCCCAGGATGACATGAAACATAAAATAAAACACACCATGATCATTTTAATTCTCATTTGACACCTCCTGTTAAAGTTAAAAAATTGGATTAATTGACACTGGGCTCCCACCATCCAATAACGTCGCACCACCTCCTTTTTAAATTCGTGTCCGTGACTCGTGTCCGTGTCCGCGAATTTATTTTAACGGTCACGGATACCGGACACGTTGACACGGTGTTAATACGAAAACGGCCATAAGTTAAAGTAATTCTTAATCTGCCACCACCGGTATGATATTCCATTGGGTTCGAAGATCAAAAACAGAGCAATTGCCAATCCGAAAGTGGCTTCTTTAACGAAAAGAAATTTTTCCAAAAGGAGCGGTAAAAATGGCATCAGATCAACAAAAATTGGGTTTTGTGTAAGAATGAATATAAGAAACTTAAGGCCCTCCGGTATCAGAGTCATAAACATGGCGCCAAAAAATATCCCATGGATACTGCCAACCCCTCCGATCAGGATGACACCGACGAGCCAGAGAGACCAGCCGAAATGGAAGTGTTCCGGACTGACCGCGGCGAGTGAGGTGACCCAGAATGCGCCTGCGATTCCACCAAAAAAACCCGCCACAAAGAATGCGAGAAGTTTGTAATAAACAATATTCACTCCCATGGTTTCTGCGGCGATATCATTATCCCGGATGGCAATCCACGCCCGGCCGATCTTAGACCGGAGCAAATTGGATAGCACCAAGATGCTCAGGATGATCAGGATCGCCATCAAGTAATAAACATCCATATCTGATTTGATCACCCATGGTCCTATCTTAACCGTTCCAGGTGGAATAGAGAAGGCAACCCCTCTTCCTCCGATTTGACTCACATACTGGGTAATGAAAAATTCAACAGTGATGAATTGGGCGGCCATGGTGGTCATGATGAGATAGAATCCCTTGACACGAGCAGAGGGTAGACCGAACAGAACAGACCAGAGACCTCCAACGATTCCACCAAGGATCATTGCAATAGGGTAGGGGATGTTCAACTGGAGCATTGAAAGTGTACAGGTATAGGCTCCAATGGCAAGAAAAGCAGAATGGCCTAATGTCACCTGTCCGCAGTAACCAATCAGCAATTGGACGCCCATGGCGGATAGGATTGTATAACCAATTACATTGATGACTCCAATTAAATAGTAACCCGCAAACTGAGGGATGAGGAGAAAGATAGTGACGAAGAGAAGAATCATCTTCCCCCAGACGAATTTTGTCTTCCACCAGGCATGGTCCTGCTGGTAATATTGATGATAGACACCGCAAGGAAGATAACTCATGACAACCTCCCAATTAACATTGTAAATTTAGCATTGCAAAATTAGCATTAGCTAAAGATCATTGAAAAATGCAAAGTTAACATTGCAAAGTTAGCATTTAAAAAGCTTGAATTTTTGTTGTTTTCATTGCTAAATTTGTATTGCTAATTTTTCAATTTGCAATGATCCTTAGACCCGTTCGATTCGCACCCAGCCCCATAGTCCGTAAGGCTTAAAGAGCAAAACGATGACCATGACCGCAAACGGGAAAACCTCCTTGACACCACCAGGAGTAAAACGGCTCAAATAACCATCTGCCAGGTTCTGAAGAACTCCGATGGCTAAACCTCCCACGATAGCCCCCGGGACGGAGTTCAGTCCTCCCAGGACAACCGCAGGTAGAACCAATAAACCGAGATAACCTACGGAGATATTTAATCCGTTAATGTTGCCAAGAAGCGTTCCACCTACGCCGGCAGCCATAAAAGCAATGGCCCATGCAAGGGCATAAACCACCTTTGCATTCACACCCAGGGAAAGGGCAGCCATTTCGTCATCCGCTGTGGCTTGCATGGAAAGGCCCCATTTTGTGAATTTGAAGAAGGATACAAAGGCAATGAGAAGGACAATGGAGGCGACAAACGCCCAGAGATAGACCTGGCCGACTACAACCTTTCCCAGAAAAACAGGTTCCATCGGAAAAACCATGGGAGTAAAGACAACCGTGTCGGTTCCCCACACCAGCATGACCAGTCCTTTAAAGAAGAAGGCTAAACCAACTGTGACCATGATGACAGCAAGTACCGGTTCCCCAACCATGGGTCTTAGAAAGATGATCTCTGTTAAAATGCCGAGGATAAATCCAACCACCAGCGTTAAGACCAAGGCGAGGATGAAAGGAATCCCCCAGTGGTAAAAGGTGAGGCAGACATAGGCTCCGATCAGGGTGAGTTCTCCCATGGACAGGTTAAGGACGCCAGAGCATTTGTAAATCAGCGTCCAGCCCAGGGCGACGAGTGCATAGATGCTGCCAACCAGAATTCCCGTGATAAAAAGCTGCAAAAAGAGTTCCATGATGCCTCCTTCTAAAAGATCAATGCAAATTGCAAAATTATCATTGCAAAGTTAGCAATGAAAGACCAATGAAAGATCAATATAAATTGAAAAATTAGTATTGCAAAATTAACATTAAAGATTCTTTAGACAAAACCAATCACTTAGAATTCTTTCTTTTTTTAGTTGTAATAATACTCTTTGCAACAATGGCGCAAAGTTGTTCACATTCATCGATGATTGGATTAGTTTGGTCAAGAGTAAGCATGCGAGTGCGACGGATTAATCTAAGCCAAAACCGAGATTCTTTGAGTTCCTTTAAGACAATACTCATCTTATGCGCAAAGTCAAACCTGGATTCAGCACCACAAGCCTCTTCATAGTTGGATCCAGCCGATGTTCCTGCTCTCACCAGTTGCCCTCCGACATGTCTTCCCGCAACTGTGTTTGGCAACATCTCGGTGATCTTGATCACGCTTACAGCAAAATCAAGCAGGCGGTCCGAAAGTTGTCCGGGTTTATCATTCATTTATTTTCTGGTTTCATTGCTAATTGCTAATTTTACAATGTTAATTTTGCATTGATCTTTTACTGTGGTACTTCCATTACTTTCATGTCTGTCTTAATATGAACGACCCTTCCGTCTTCATAAGTGATGTTGGTGTCCATATGGACCGTGCTTACATCCGAGTAAAGCCCATTCACAATATCCTTATAGCGTTCTTCAACAAATGTCCTTCTCAGTTTTCGGGTCCGGGTCAATTCATCGTCATCCGCGTCAAATTCCTTATAGAGATTGACAAACCTCTTCACCCGGGCGATCGGAGGAAGGTCACGGTTCATCTTGACGATCTCTTTCTGAATCAGTTCATAGACCTGGGGAATCTGAGAGAGTTCCGGATAACTGGAGTAAACAATATTTCGGGCTTCTGCCCAATTGCCCACGACGGCATAATCGATGCAGATCACGATGGTGACATAAGGTTTTTTATCTCCAATCGCCCAGACTTCCCTGATATAAGGACTGAATTTGAGCCTGGTCTCAAGATACTGAGGGGCGAACTTCGTTCCATCGCTTAAGATCATCACATCTTTGGTGCGATCGAAGACGACGAGATGACCCTCCGCATCGATAAAACCGGTATCGCCGGAATGAAGCCAGTCGTCTTTTAAGGTCTTGGCGGTTTCCTCGGGCATCTTGTAATATCCTATAAACACGGAGGGGCTTTTGGAGATGATTTCTCCATCCGGAGTAATTTTTACTTCTGTTTCAGGAATGGGGACGCCAACCGTGTCAAACTTGATGTCTCCGTCGCGATGTAGCACTGAAATTCCAGCAATCTCTGTTTGGCCGTAGATCTGCTTTAAATTGACTCCGATGGAATGGAAAAAACGAAAATGGTCCGGCCCCATGGCGGCGCCACCGGTATACGTGTCCCGTATCCTTGAAAGCCCTAAATGATCTTTTAATTTTTTATGGACGCCTAAATAGGCAAGATAATTGAGACCTTTCCAGTAAAATGGAACAGGTTTTTTAGTAAATTCGAGTTCTGCCACATAATAGCCAATCTTCATCGCCAGTTCATAAGCTTTTCTTTTTGACCAGGAGGCATCGAGGTATTTAACCTGGACGTTACGGACCATCTGCTCATAGACCCGGGGAGGCGCAAACATCACATGGGGACCGATTTCCCGGATATTCTCCTGGGCGGTTTCCGGCTCCTCTGGAAAGTTGAGGGTGAATCCGGCCTGAATCCCGCAGGAGATGGACATCATCTGTTCGCCGATCCAGGCATAGGGAAGATAGGAGACAAAATCATCGGTCTCGAAGTAGGGATCTACTCGCATCAGGTTCTGTCCCATGGTTAACATATTATAATGGGTGAGAAGCGCCCCTTTCGGAAGGGCTGTGGTCCCGGAGGTATAGAAGAGAAGGCAGACGTCTTCAGCCTTTCCTTTTGAAATCAAGT